>ONPE01000088.1 GCA_900319615.1 uncultured Eubacteriales bacterium | reverse complement strand
GAATCTGTTTTCGCGTTCGTGACCCTCGGGCAGCTTTTTGGCGTCTTTTTCGATATTCCTCGGTACGGACATGATGATGTAGTGCAGGATCCTGCCGATAAGGCTCTGTTTCATATCTATAACGCGGGATTCGATCGTGAAGGGGTGTCGCGGCGGCTCTTCGGGGACGGTACAGTCGTCGGGATAAGTTGACGTATCGACAGGTTCGGGGGTTATCCTGACTGTCCTGCTCTCCCCCGGCTCGAGATAGAGCTTCTCAAAGCCGTGGAGCTCGCCGTCAATATACAGCTGAGCCACCTCGCCGCCGAAGCGGTCGCCGGTGTTTGTGATCGTCTGAACATAATCGTCGCCGTCTCTCTCCCACTTAGTATGCTCAAAGGTCGTGTAGCTCAAGCCGAAGCCGAACGGACAACGCACCGGGATGCCGTGCCTGTTATAGTAACGGTAGCCGACCTCAGTGCCCTCGGAAAAGACCTCGACGGCGCTTTTGGCGTAGCTGTCGTGACAGGGTACGTCTTCATAGCGCAGCGGCCATGTCTCTGCCAGCTTGCCGGAGGGATTCTTCTCGCCGAAAAGCAACTGCGCTACGGCAGTACCGCCGTTCTGACCGGGCAGATACATATTAAGGATGGCGCTGACCTTATCGTAAAACGGGAGCTCGACCGGGGACCCTCCGAACAGCACGACTACGACCTTCTTACCGCTCGCGCAGAGCTTGTCGATCATGGCGAGCTGTTCATCAGGCAGTCGCATATGCTCCCTGTCGTAACCCTCGGACTCATAGTCATCCGTAAGTCCGGCGAATGCGAGCACGACGTCGCTTTCTTCAAGCGATACGCTCTTGACGCCTCTCTGATCAAAGGCATCCTTAGGTGTGGTGAGCGCGGTCGGATTGATCAGCGAGCTGCCTGCGCCCTGATAGCGCATGTTCTCGAACAGCTCGCCGGCGATGTGCAGCTTCTCTTTGCCGCTTAACGGAAGTACGCCGTCGTTTTTCATCAGCACGGCGCAGTCGGCGGCAAGCTCAGCCGCCAGAGCATGGTGCGCCTCCCAATCCACCGGAGAGGTATCGGCAGGGATGACATATCTGTCGATCCACTTCAAAATGCGGCGGCAAGCCGTATCGAGCTGCTCCTGCGAAAGAGTTCCGTCGGCGACAGCGTCGAGTATCCACCGGCGGCAGATATCAGTATCGCCGGGCATCTCTATATCCAGCCCTGCCTTCAAACCCTTCACCCTGTCCTTGACAGCGCCCCAGTCGGACATGACGACGCCGTCAAAGCCCCACTCGTTTCTCAGGATATCTGTCAGCAGCCATTTATTCTCTGAACAAAAGGTGCCGTTGACCTGATTATACGCGCACATGATCGTGGCGGGCTTAGAGTGTTTTACGATATATTCAAAGGGCTTGAGGTATAGTTTTCTGATGGTGTTCTCGGACGCGACGGAGTTGCCCATGAAGCGGAACGTCTCGTAGCTGTTCAAAGCAAAATGCTTCACCGAGACGCCTACTCCGGTGCTCTGTACGCCGTCTACCTCGGCGGCGCCGAGCACTCCTGCAAGGAGCGGATCCTCGCTGAAATACTCGAAGCTCCTGCCGCACAGGGGATTGCGCTTGATGTTCACGCCGGGGCCGAGCAGAGTATGCACGCCGTAAGACCGGCACTCGCGCCCTATCGCCTCCCCCATCCTGCGGAGGGTCTCGGGGTTCCAGCTTGAAGCCGTGGTCGCGGCGGTCGGGAACGCCGTAGCCGGCACGGACTTACTCATGTCGTTATCGTGCTCGTTCTGTTTGCGCAGGCCGTGAGGGCCGTCCGACATACTGAGACTCGGGATATCAAGACGCGGGATCGGATTGGTGTACATATAATCGGTGCCGGAGACCAAAGCCGCCTTCTCCTCCACCGTCATTTCGTTTATCAACCTCTCGATATCCATATGATCGCCTCCGATAAGTAGTTTTGAATCATGATGTTGCTACAATAATACACGAGATATCGCCTGTTGTCAAAGGAATTATCATTTTGAACAACAGTTAAACGAAAAAGGTTGTAAGATCGTATTACCGGAGCAAACAGAGGCGCCGCATACAGGCTTGTTGACCTATATGCGGCGCGGGTAACTATTATATACTATTGTTTATGACACGCACCGGACATGGCGCAGTTTTTGCAGTTGCCGCAGTTGCATACCACGGACTTGCCCTGCTTTTTCTTTTTCACCATGCTGACGATGATAGCGGTGACTATCGCGATCAGCACGGCGCAGATGATGATCGTCCAGATGTTTTCGGCGATCCATGCAAACATATTATTTCACCTTGACTTTCTTAGTCAGCTTGTTCGCTTCTTTATACGGCTTGAAGAGCATGAATATCATACCTGCTATCAGGATGAGCGCGACGATCAGACCGATCACGTTCACGCTGCCGTTGAAGGCGCCGCCGATCTGGTTGACCATAAGCGCTATAGCGTAAGCGAACAGGCACTCGTATGCGATGGCGAAGATCGTCCACTTAGCACTGTTCATCTCTCTCTTGATAGCGCCCATAGCCGCAAAGCAGGGTGCGCACAAAAGATTGAAGATAAGGAACGAAAGACCTGTGACAACGGTGAACTGCTGCGCCAGCACAGCCCATGTGCTGAGCTCGCCGCCGCCGTAGAGAACGCCCATCGTCGCGACGATGTTCTCTTTCGCGATAAGGCCTGTGATAGAGGCGACAGCCGCCTGCCAGTTGCCCCAGCCGAGAGGCGCGAAGATCCATGCGATCGCGTTGCCGACAGCCGCCAGCATACTGCTGCCGATCTCATCATCGGCAAGCATACGGAAGGTGCCGTCTGCCCATCCGAAGCGGGAGAGGAACCAGAGCACGATGGTAGAGAGCAGGATGATGGTGCCTGCCTTCTTGATGAACGACCAGCCGCGCTCCCACATCGAGCGGAGCACGTTGCCGAGGGTCGGCCAGTGATATGCCGGGAGCTCCATGACGAAGGGAGCAGGCTCGCCGGCGAAAGGCTTGGTCTTCTTGAGCATGATGCCCGAGACGATGATCGCGAACATACCGAGGAAGTAGGAGCCTGTCGCTATCCACGCCGAGCCGCCGAAGATCGCGCCGGACATCATAGCGATAAAGGGCATTTTTGCACCGCAGGGGATGAACGTGGTCGTCATGATCGTCATGCGGCGGTCGCGCTCATTCTCTATGGTACGCGACGCCATGATACCGGGGATGCCGCAGCCTGTACCGATCAGGATCGGGATGAAGCTCTTGCCGGACAGACCGAAACGGCGGAAGATACGGTCGAGCACAAAGGCGATACGCGCCATATAGCCGCACGCCTCGAGGAACGCGAGCAGGAGGAACAGCACCAGCATCTGCGGTACGAATCCGAGTACCGCGCCTACGCCGGCGATGATACCGTCGAGGATAAGTCCTGAGAGCCACTCGGGGGCTTTTGCAGCCTCAAGCCAGCCGCCTACTATCACCGGGATACCGGGTACCCAAACGCCGAACTCGGCGGGATCGTCGGGCTTACCCTCGTTCTTGGAAAAGACCTCGGCGGAAGACTTGACGTCCTCGCCGGTGGAGGTCTCTTCGCTGATTTCGAGGGTCTCTTCATCCTCCACCTCGTAGGTGAATTTATCGTCGTCCTTAACGCTTGAAGCAAAGGAGTTGACCGACTTGACGGCAGCCTCGGGGTTATAATTCTCGTTCTCAAAGTCGAGGGCGTCAAGAACCGCGTCGTTGCCTGCGGCTTCGGCTGAACCTGTCAGCACGCCGATAGCCTCGGAGTGTTCTTCATATTCTGCGGTGCCTATACCGAAGAGGTGATAGCCGTCGCCGAACACGCCGTCGTTGACCCAGTCGGTAGCCGCCGTACCGACGGTGACCATAGAGATATAGTACACGAGGAACATGATGACAATGAAGATCGGCAGACCCAACCAGCGGTTGGTGACGACCTTGTCGATCTTGTCGGAGGTCGAGAGCTGATTTTTCTGCTTGTTCTTATAAACGCTGTTGATTATCTTGCCTATGTAAACATAGCGCTCGTTGGTGATGATCGACTCTGCGTCGTCGTCGTATTCTTCTTCAACAGCCTTGATGTCGTTCTCGATATGGGCGAGTGTCGCCTCGCTGAGCGTGAGCTTCTCGATGACCTTATCGTCGCGCTCGAAGATCTTGACCGCGTACCAGCGCTGCTGCTCCTCGGGCAGATTGTGCACGCAGGCTTCTTCGATATGCGCGATGGCGTGCTCTACAGAGCCGTCGAAGGGGTGCTTAGGCACGGGCTTCTTCTCTTCCGCTGCCTTGATAGCTGCCTCGGCAGACTCCCGGACGCCCTTGCCCTTTAACGCGGAGATCTCGACGACCTTGCAGCCTAACTGACGGCTGAGCTCGGCGGTGTTGATCTTCACGCCGGTTTTCTCTACAACGTCCATCATGTTGATGGCGATGACTACCGGGATACCGAGCTCGCAGAGCTGCGTGGTCAGATAAAGGTTGCGCTCGAGGTTGGTGCCGTCTACGATGTTGAGTATCGCGTCGGGGCGCTCTTCGACCAGATAGTTACGGGCGACGACCTCCTCCATCGTGTAGGGAGAGAGCGAGTAGATACCCGGCAGGTCGGTGACGGTCACGTCGCTGTGCTTTTTCAGCTTACCTTCCTTTTTCTCGACAGTTACGCCCGGCCAGTTGCCGACGAACTGATTTGCGCCTGTCAGGGCATTGAACAGGGTGGTTTTACCGCTGTTCGGGTTGCCCGCCAAGGCAATCGTGATTTTCATATACAATACCTCATTTCATTATAAATGTCATTCCGATGCGATTTCTCGCCGTTAGGATCCCCGGTCGTAAATACCGTTTGAAACAACAGAAAAAGCGATGCTCCGTATTGAAGGATCACCGCGGGCTAAAGCCCCTCGCAATGACTGCGAATCTCTGTGGGATCTGACACTTGTGACATTTTCTTTTACTTTTAAAAGTAAAACTGACTTTTGTGAGAGCCGAATAAAGACGCGCGCGTCATTCTACCTCTACCATCGCGGCGTCAGCCTTGCGGATCGAGAGTTGATAGCCGCGGACAGTGACCTCCATCGGATCGCCGAGCGGAGCAACCTTTTGCACCTTGATCTCAACGCCCTTGGTGATGCCCATATCCATGATACGGCGCTTGACTGCGCCCTCGCCGTGTAGCTTCCTGACCTTACAGGAGCTGCCGATCGGTACCTCTCTCAGTGTTTTCATACTATACCTCCTCAAATAAATATCTTCTGCGCCATTTCCTTGCTTATGGCAATACGCGCATTTTTGACCTTTACGATGAGATTGCCGCCCATAGAGCTGACAACCGTTACGGCGGTGCCGGATACAAAGCCTAAATTTTGCAGATGGGCTCTGACCTCGGCGTTACCGCCTATTCTTTTGATGATGATTTCTTCGCCGATAACGGCAAGCGTGAGCGGCATAACATATCCTCTTCTCTGATTTCGATAGTTAGTATATGCTAACTATTCGTTAAAAAATTTTCTTCTGATTTATTCGGATGAGCTTGTGCATCAAAGTCGGAGCTGTGCAGGAACCGCCTGAGCTTTTGCAGGGCTTCGAGTGAGCTTTCGCTGATACCGTGCTCCATATAGCAGGCGTCCTCATGGGCGGTTTGTTCATCTACGCCTATATCGAGCAAAAAGCCGTAAATGATATCATATCTCCCGGTGACTTCACGCGCGAGGTTCTCCCCCGCCTCTGTCAGAACGACGCCTCTGTCCTGATCAAAAGCCACCAGGCTCATATCCTCCATACGCTTCAGCGCGACGGATACAGTCGGCTTTTTCAAGCCCAACTCGCGTGCGATATCCACACCGCGCACCTTATCACCCGATCAAGTTGTTAGCAAATGCTAACCGTCGATCTTAAAACAAGCATCCGACAACGGATGCGACTGATCAGATGTTTATATCGGTTATCATATGCTAACTGTATTATAGACCTTTTTCTCCGGTTTGTCAATACCTAATTGTAAAGCAGGCAGTCGCGACAGCTTAACGATCTCTCTCGGCATAACGATCCGCTTCCGTTAATCACGATTGCAGGAGGCATGATCGGGTATCCTATCAAACAACAGAGCGCATATTTCCTGTACTGCATATGCGCACGCAGTTCGGCAGGCGAATGTAAGGCGCTCAACCATGTAGCAGCATTACTGCAAACAGGCTGAATAAAGGGCGCAGAAAGCTAAAGCAGCACAGCCGCCGTCAAAAGACAGCGGCTGTTTTGAATCGATCATAGAGAGCCCGGCATACCGAGCCTCCATGTTAAGCTGATCAGAATTCCGTGACCTTTGAGGTGTTGATCAGATCATCGCCGTAGTAAATCTCGACCGTATCGCCAAGCTTGATGCCGTACTTCTGCTCGATGGTGATGGCGTGCTGACTGTAGGGCTTGTTCGCCTCGATAGTACGCATAAGACCG
>ONPE01000095.1 GCA_900319615.1 uncultured Eubacteriales bacterium | reverse complement strand
GTCGCCTCGTCGAGCAGGATGACGGGAGCCTTGGTGAGCAGGGCTCGCGCTATGGCGACGCGCTGCACCTGACCCTCGCTGAGACCTCCTCCCCTCTCGGCTATCACGGTATCGAGCCCCTTTGGCAGCTCGCGGATGAAGCCGTCCGCGCACGCGATACGCGCGGCAGCCATGATATCATCTTCGGTAGCCTCGGGAGCCACAAAGGCGATGTTCTCGCGCAGGGTGCCGGACAAAAGGAAGTTGCCCTGCGGCACATAGGCGAACAGCTTGCGAAGACTCTTGTCCACGGTGTAGTTCCCGTCGGGAGTCTCGATATAGATGGAGCCGCTCTTCGGCTTATAGACGCTGAGCAGCAGCTTCATGAGCGTACTCTTGCCGATGCCGGAGATACCCTCTATCGCGACGAACTCACCCTTGCCGACGGTCAGCGAGGTGCTCTCGAGCACGCTGTCGCGGTCAAAGGCGAAGCTGATATCGTCGAAGCGGATAGCCTCCATCCTGTCATACAGCTCGTCGGTATCGACGTCGCTGTTGAGCATGGGCTCGTCGGGAAGATTCTCGATCTCCATGATACGCTCTGCGGACGCGAGGGCGTTGAAGTACGTCGGGAAGATGTTGGATATGCTCTGTATCGGCGAGCGTATCTGCGCCACCAGCGAGGTGATCTGCCCCCAGCTGAGACCCCATACATAAGCAAAGGTGAACATCGCGGATATGCCCGTACCGGTGATGATCGAAAAAATATTGCGCTTTCGCTGAGAGTTGTAGCTGTCGTCCTGCAATCCGGATACAGTCTCGCTCATCTTATCCTGTGCGTCAAAGGTCTTTATCATCAAAAGCGACCCAAGACCCTCCTGCATGAACGAGTGGACGACGCCCTCCTTCTCCTGCACCTCCTTGTGCATACGCTTGGTGACCGGCTTGAAGAGCGAAGCCGCAAACACCACCAGCAGACCGCCGGCGACGAATATCAGCGCGAACACGACGTCTATCGTTATCAGGATGTAGAACACGCCGATGATCTTGACGATGATGTAAAACAGGTTGGGTACTATCGACACCACGGCGTTTGTCACAACGCCGACGTCGTTGTTGATGCGGTTCATCAGCTCGCCAGTATGATAGGCGGAGATATCGCCGTACTCCTTCATCATGATCGAACGGAACAGCTGATTCTGCAGCTCGATCTTCAGCTTGGCACTGACCTTGAAGGAGTAGTTGCGCGCTAAGATCAGCGTGGCGATCTGGATCACGGTGATACCGAAGAACACCAGAGCGTAATAGACGACCTCATCCAAAGAGCCGCCCTGCACGCCCTTGACCGCGGCGTCGACCAGATCACGCGCGTATACGGTGTTGTATACGCCGATGAAAGCGTTCACACCGTACACGGCAGCTAAGATTATTATGTTGAAAAACTGATGCCTCGAGCTATTGATTATCCAGCTCAAGGCGCTTTTTTTATCCTTAGGCATAAATTCCCCTTACACGCGCTCAAGGATGAAATCGAGATCGTTAAGATCTCGCACGCCGTAGAAATCGACGCGGTGCATAACGCGCTCTAAGATGAACAGCGTGTGCTTGGTGCGCTCCTGACGGACGTTCAGCGAAACGGCGCGCATGAACATCGGGACGAAATCCTTCGCCTCGATCTTGCGCAGAGAATCAAAGCGATCTCTGTCGACAAAGACGATGGAGGTCAGCTTGAGCTTTTTGCCTGTTTTGGAGCGGCCGCCGTTGAAGCCGAAAGGCGTGTCGAAGACAAAATAGTCGTCGTTCTCCATGCGGATACCGGGGAAATCATAGACGATCGCCAGATCCTCCGGGATGACCTCGGCAAGGTCGATGGACTCGTCGTAGGGAGCCGCGAACAGCGTGCACACGCCGTCGTGCTCTACGCCGACAGCCTTCATCGGGAAGCCGTTGAAGTCGAATATTGCCCATGAGTAAAGCGTAGCGATGTACATCGTCTCAAGAACGTCGATGGTAACACCTTCGTTCTCTTCCATGTACTCGATCTTTCGGTCGTCGCTCATCTCGAGGGTCACGTTGGGATCAGCCTTGTAGGTGACCTCATAGCGCGGTAGATTGGCGGCAAGGGTAGGAGAATCGGTCTTGATCTCAATGTTAAGGTCGGAAATACGATATAAAGCCATGTTGCGCCTCCGTTTATCGTGGTTTTTTTAGAATGCGGTATACCTTTAACGCAAATATCCTCAAACGCTTTTTCAGCATCATTTTGTGTATGTAGAATCTGTATGAAAGCTCGGTAGTTTCGTGCCTTTTGTCGCCGCGTATAAAGCCGGTCATCAGGGCGATGATATCCTCTTCCCCCACCCCGTACTCATAATAGTACTGGTTATCGCCGGAGAAAACATATCCCCCGTTTTTATCAAAGCCGACCATACGGTGCAGGACGAGCTGACCTGTCCTTTTGCGCCGGTAAAACGCAACGTCATACTTTTTCAGCTTTTCGGGAGGGGGAGAAAAGACAACTTTATCGGTCTTGCCGTCCAGCATGGGCAGCATACTCGTGCCGGTGGGCGTGAAGATGATATCCTGTCCCCTCTCAAAGCTCTGCCGCAGGATATCGACAAAGACCTCCGGCGGGATACGATCACTCAAGCAGATCAGCCTCCCGGAGCTTCCCGATAAAGCGGTCGATATCTGCGGCTGCGGTAGCCTCGTCTACTTCGTACTCTTCGAGCATAGCCGCGATAAGCTCGTCGCGCTCAGCGCCGCCCTGCAGCTTCTCCCACAAAAAGGCTCCGCTCTCGGTCAGCTTGATTATGCCGGAAAAATCGACCGCGCGTGTGCGGACGGGGATCACGACATATGACCCCGCGATCTTCTTCAAAATATAATCGCTTTTTAACTTCATATTATCACCAAGCAAATTATATCCTATAACCGCCCGATTTGCAAGAGTTAATTATCACAGCCATATCTTTGATAAACACGACACATCTTTTTTGAACCGCTTAACTAAAGCCAATCAGCATATTTAGTCCTGATTATCCGTATAGGTAAAAGAAAAGCGGCCGCAAACGCAGCCGCTTAAAATTATTGATCGTCAGGGTAATTCAACAAACTCTCCGATATCAAAGGGAGTTTCTATACCCACGCAGTAACGCATGATGAAAGCCGCATCAACGATAGACGGATCGCCGTCGCCGTCAACGTCGCCCTGCATGACGGTATCTTCGATAACGCCGATGTTCATGAGCGCGATATAACGCTGGAGCCATGTAGCGTCGACGACCTCAACATCACCGTTGTCGTCTGTATCGCCGAGGAGATAACCCTCAGGCTCGGGCTCCGTCGGGGGCTCCGTCGGGGGCTCTGTCGGGGGCTCGGTGGGCTCAGGAGCGTCGAGCAGAACATAGGTTATGCCTTTATTTTCTGCATATTGATGCGCATACGAATCGGTGTAACAGTAAATGACGAGATGATCGTCACCGTTAAAGGCTGACGGCGCGATATAAGTTACATTCGCAGGTATCCGCACATAGCTGAGCTGTATACAGTTTGCGAAAGCCAGCTTTTCGATCGAACTCACACCGTCGGTTATGATCACGCTCTCCAGCGAAGAGCAGTTATAAAAACACTGGATCGGAATGATTTGAGAGCTTGCATAATACTCAAGAGAAGTAATAGAGCTGCAATCCTGAAAAGCCGAGTCGCCTACTTCGGTGATACGGTTGGGTATAGATACCTTGCCCGCAATACCGGTACATCCCTTAAAGGCAAGCTTACCGATACGCGTCAAATAATACGCCGACGAAAAATCGACCGAGGTGATATAGGTATCGTTGCGCAATCCGAGATCCGCGATTTCCATGATGTAGCTGCCGTCAAGCTGTGCGGGAATGGTCAAAGCATCTAAATGGTCATCCCATCCGCAGATCGAAATATAGTTATCCGACATCATAGTATAAGAAAAGCCGTCATAGATATAGACCGTCGCGGCGATAGCGCCGATAACCGATAACGCCATCGTCAAAACCGCGAGAATGACTGCCGTAGATCGATTGAACTTTTTTTTCATAATCGTCTCCCTTAAGCCGACGCAGGCGATAACAAAGTACCGCCTGCATTATTCCGTATCATATAGTGCTAAAAGGATCTTGCGGATCAGACGGTGTATAACCGCCGCCGGAATCAGTAGGCTCAGGATCGCTGAGTGCCAAAACGAATGAAGTGATCGTCAGCTTGATCATTTCAATTTCAGGGGTAGTATATTCTCTTTTCATCAATATCATCCCTCTCTTATTCGCCGTTATAGCTCAGGTTAGCCGTATACTTCATGCAGAAGTACGCCGGATCGCTGACCGCAACACTGCCGTCCGTCAGCTTGATATAAGAATATGCTCTGTAAACAAAATTGTCAACGTTGGAATCGTTATTAAACGCCAGTGCCTCGGTTTGACCGTATTGGCTGTAGAATGAGAAATACTTCTCCATACGGTTCTTGATGTTCAGATCATCTTTCGTCAGCACCTGCTTAAATGCCGAAAGTCCCATATCCGCTCCGTTATAAACATAATTATAAACCTTTTCCTTGTTGGTCGCTTCGGTGTCGGCATAAAGCGTCTTATAGTAGCTCATGTCACTGATCGACTTATCAGCGGCCGAATCCGAATTGGCAATGCGCTCGATGATAACGCCGATTTCCGAGACGTCATTAGAGCTCTTAAGCTCCTGATTCTTATATGAGAAGGAAATCGCGAAGTCGTTGTAGATCAGGTCAGCGGCATAGGTCTGAGAGCCGGAATCCGTATGAGCGATGCTGTCGTTCGTATTCCACTGGTTACGGCTGTTGCCGAGGTAGGTGATCGCCGCGCCGAGCGAGTCCTCATAGGGATCGACGAACGCATCGCTGCCCTCACTCGAATCAATATCGTTATAGACCGGCGTGATATAGTAGTTGTCATAAGCGAGATAATGGAAATCTACGTAGTAAACCTTCGCAACCTCGGTCACCTTGTCGGTCTTATAGATCTGCCAGTAGTTGAAGTACAGCGTCTTATTATTATCCGCATCATAGATCATTTTCGGCGCGGTGATGAAGTCGTTATTCACGTGATTATCCGTCGCGATATCCTTGCTGACTTTCTCCTGACTACCGGTAGAGGTAAAGTACTGGAGATAGTTTGTTGTGATCTCAAAGGTCGCGGAATCGTCCCTCTTGAGCACCTTTCCCTCATTGACTCCGCTCGTCTCAGCCACAGCGGTATACTTCTTCGTCGCCGGAGTTGCCGTAGAGTCGCCGGTGGTCGTATAGGCATACGGCAGCTCGAAGATCGCGTATTGCTCCGTATCCGAACCGGTTGTAAAGCTGATCGTGATCGTGTGTGTGATGACGTTGCTTTCTTCAACAAATCTCTGGCTGGCTCCCGCATAATTCAAGGTCATCGTTTTCTTGAAATTGCTCTCGAACGGTGCCTTACTTTTGATAAAGGCGTTGGATACGGTTCTGTTACTGCCGTCGATCGTCACATAGTTTGAATACTCGTTAGAGGTGAACGTACCTTTTGCGGTAAAGGATTTATCGTTCCTATCCGATCCTCTGGACGCGTAGCTGTAGGTGATCACATAGTCGTGCTGAACAGCCGTCAGATATGATACATAGGAAAGAGACAGATAATCCTGCGCTGTGTTGGTATACAGATCACCAACCGTAAATCCGAAATTTGAAGTATACACGGCGTTTGTATCCAGCGTTCCGGTAGTGGTCGCAGTGATATGCTTTGCTGTATTAAACGCGTCATACGTAAGGCTGTGTACCAGATCATCACCCGAGGGAGTCGTTGTCAGCGTAACGTCGATATAGTAGCTGCCCAGATTGTTGGAAATATAGTTTCCGTCGAGGAGAACGTCCGACTCGGTCGAACCGGAATCATAAAGCAAGCTTGCTTTCGTATCGTCGGAATATACCTTGACTCTCAGCGACGCGGTGCCCGCGCCCTTATAGGTCGCGTCGGTGCCGATCGTGTGTGAGATATTCAGATAGCCGCTGGTGATCGGCTCAAAGCGTGCGACTAAGGTATCGCTCGCGGACATCGGGGTAGAAGCGGTCGCGGATGAGCTGATCTGCGAGTAGCTGGCGCCGCCGTCATACTCGATGTACCATCCGTCAAACTGCCATCCACTATTTAATGAAGAATAGGATACCGTTACCTTACCGGAAATAACAGTGTTATATGTACAACTTGAGCCAGATGACCAAGTTGCATCTGAACGCTTAGTACCCCAGTTACCACTACCATCAGCATAAGTACCGGTTATTTTAATATCACTTGCAGGTGAAGTGCTCGTAGAACCATCTGAATAAGAAGAAGATCCTCCCGTCTTAACCTTGATATTTAGTGTTGTGGCATATGTCGGCACAGAAGTTGCAATAGATGATGCACTCTTTCCTCCCCAGTAATAG
>ONPE01000165.1 GCA_900319615.1 uncultured Eubacteriales bacterium | reverse complement strand
AAGATTAAGGTTGCTAAACGAATTGGCTACGGTTACCGGGATGATGATTTCTTCTTTACTTTGATTCGCTATCTTTCAATTCCTTCTGTCCGTTCATCGTCCCACAAAAATTCGTGAAGAACCAAATAAAAGGAGGCACATCTTGTGATGTGTCTCCTTCTTTTGAAACGGTATTATTATTCTGCAGTGAACTCAAAGACGCCCAGCTCTTCGCTCTGGTTGTTGGCGTTGGCGTAGATGACCTTGATGGTGTTTACCGGGTTCTGCAGGTTCTGGAAGTACTTGAAGCCGTACTCTGCGAGGTCGGGAGCCTCAGCCTTGGCTTCATCCTCCTTATACTTTTCTGTATGTACGCCTACGATGACAGCCTGCTTATCTTCGTTGATGTATACGTACTCGCCGTAATCCGAACCGTGAGTCTTCGCGACTTGCTTCGACATATCGGAGGAGAGGACGTTGTTGTGGTCATGTCGGTAGTCTTCATACTTCTCTTCATTGAACTGATATACGGTCTTGCCGTCCTCGCTCTGTGAAGAGGAGTCGGCAAACGCCTTGGCATAGCCGTCGTCATACTTTTCTGCGACCGAGGTTGTAACTACTGCGTTTTTCTGACCGCAGGCACACAGCAGCGCTGTCAGTACCAGAGCGGTAAGAACTATAGCGATGATTCTTTTCATTTTTTCCTCCGTGGATAAACGTAGTTTTCGGGATGATACCCCGAGCATTTTTATTATACCAAATAATCACAAAAATGCAATACAAATTTGTGACTGTTGACAAAGCTTGTTATCGGGCAGCGTTTTTATCGGCTTTTTCGATAAGCACCTCGACGATACGTCTGCCGTCGGTACGGGCGGCGGTGAATCGCAGCCCCTCTGCCTCGACCGACGGGTGCTCGTCGGGGGACGGAATACGGCCGAGCTTGCTTAGGATGAAGCCGGCGATGGTCTCGCTGTCATCGTCGCTGAGCTCTACGCCCGTCAGCTCCTCAACATCCTCGATGGAGGTGCTGCCGTCGACGGTGAACTTGCCGTCCGAGAGCCGGCGTATCTCCTCCTCCTCGTTGTCGTACTCGTCCTGGATGTTGCCGAGGATATCCTCGATCAGATCCTCGAGGGTGATGATGCCCTCGGTGCCGCCGTACTCATCGACTACCACGGCGATCTGCGTCTTGTTCTTCTTCATAAAGGCGAACAGCGAGCGGCAGTCCTTGGTGCGCGGTACGAACAGCGCCGGACGCAGCATCGTGCTGAGCCTGAAGTTCGCCGGCGCCGGCGCGCAGACGAATTTGAGCAGATCCTTGACATACAGGATGCCGATGATGTTGTCGATATCGTCGCGGTAGACGGGTATGCGCGAGTGCCCCGAAGAAATGGCGACGTCGATCACCGTGGCGAGGTCGTCGGTATCCTCGAGAGTGGTCATGTCGCGCCGATGGGTCATGATCTCATAGGCGACGGTATCGTCAAAGTCAAAGACATTCTCGATGATATCCTTGGTGTCGTCCTTTATCAGACCCTTCTCCTTGCCCTCTTCCACAAGCGAGAGTATCTCCTCTTCGGTCTCCGCCTGCTGGGTTTCTGCGTCTTTAGCGCCGAATAATCGCGCTATAAATGTTTTTTCTTTTTTTCCGCCCTGATCGTCGGGCATAAAGGTCACCCCTTAGTATAATTAGGAATTAGTAATGAGGAATTAATGGTGAATAGTGAATGGTGAACGGAGAACGGTGAATGGCGGGACACCCGCACCCGATTGGTAAATCCAATCAAACGCTTGTACCCGTTTCTATAGGAATCTAAAACGCGAAGCGTTTCCCGAAACTCCTAATTCCTAACTCCTAACTCCTCACTCAGATTTAATCAGTGTCCAGCTTCAATACTGCCATGAACGCCTCCTGCGGCACTTCTACGGAACCGAGCTGGCGCATACGCTTCTTGCCTTCCTTCTGCTTCTCGAGCAGCTTCTTCTTTCGCGTGATGTCGCCGCCGTAGCACTTGGCGAGTACGTCCTTGCGCATAGCCTTTACGGTCTCGCGCGCGATTATCTTGCCGCCTATGCACGCCTGTATCGGCACCTCAAAGAGCTGGCGCGGAATATTCTCCTTGAGCTTCTCCGCCATCTTTCTGGCTCTGGGATACGCCTTGTCCGCGTGGATGATGAACGATAGCGCGTCCACGACCTCGCCGTTGAGCATGATATCGAGCTTGACGAGCTTGGATTCGCGGTATTCCTTGAAGTCGTAATCGAAGGAAGCATAGCCCCTCGTGCGCGATTTGAGCGTGTCGAAGAAATCGTAGATGATCTCTGAGAGCGGCAGCTCGTAGTGTATGTCGACGCGGTCGGAGTCGATGTAGTCCATGCCGATGAAGGTGCCGCGCCTGTCCTGACACAGCTCCATGATGTTGCCCACGTATTCCGACGGCGAGTAGATGTGAGCGTCGGTCACGGGCTCCTCGGCAGAGGCTATGACCGCAGGGTCGGGATAGTTGGTGGGGTTGCTTATCATCGTGACCGTGCCGTCGGTCAGGGTTATGCGGTAGTTAACGGACGGCGCGGTGGTTATCAGGTCGAGGTTATACTCGCGCTCCAGTCTTTCCTGGATGATTTCCATGTGCAGCAGCCCGAGGAAGCCGCAGCGGAAGCCGAAGCCTAAAGCCACCGAGGTCTCGGGCTCAAAGGAGAGCGAGGCGTCGTTCAGCTTCAGCTTGTCCAGAGCGTCGCGCAGGTCGCCGTATTTGGCTCCGTCCACGGGATATATGCCGCAGAAGACCATGCTCTGTACGGCTCTGTAGCCGGGCAGGGGCATCTCGGCAGGATTCTTCGTCAGGGTCACGGTGTCGCCCACCTGAGCGTCCTGCAGGCTCTTTATGGATGCTGTGATGTAGCCGACCTCGCCGGCGTACAGCCCCTCCCTCGGCTCGAGAGAGGTCGCGCGCATATAGCCGCACTCGACGACGTTGAAGGTCGAGCCGGTAGCCATAAGGCGGAACTCGTCGCCGACGTGTATCTGACCGTCCTTGATGCGGACGTAGATGATGACGCCCTTGTATGAGTCGTAGATGCTGTCGAAGATCATCGCCCTGAGCGGCGCGTCGATATCGCCCGTCGGAGCAGGGATGTCGCTGACGATCTTTTCCAAAACGGCGTGGATGTTTATGCCTGCCTTAGCCGAGACGCACGGAGCGTCCTCCGCAGGGATGCCGATGACGTCCTCGATCTCGTTTATCACGCGCTCGGGGTCGGCCGAGGGCAGGTCGATCTTGTTGATGACCGGCACGATCTCCAGCCCGGCGTCTACGGCGAGGTAGGTGTTGGCGAGGGTCTGTGCCTCGATGCCCTGCGACGCGTCGACTACCAGTATCGCGCCCTCGCACGCCGCCAGAGAACGGCTGACCTCATAGTTGAAGTCAACGTGTCCGGGGGTGTCGATGAGGTTGAAGCGGTAGGTCTCGCCGTCGTCGGCGTCATACTCGAGGGTCACGGCGTGGCTCTTGATGGTGATGCCGCGCTCGCGCTCGAGCTCCATATCGTCCAGCAGCTGATCCTCCATATCGCGCACCGCGACAGACTGCGTCTGCTCCAAAATGCGGTCGGCGAGGGTGGACTTGCCGTGGTCGATATGCGCCACGATGGAAAAATTGCGGATCTTATCCTGTTGAAATGACATATATATCACCTGTAAAACGGAATAATACAAAGGTATGCTCTAAATGCAAAACACCATCCTATATAATATCATAAAACCCCGCAATTGGCAAGATAAAACGCCTTATTGGTCAAAAGTCGGTATGAAAACAGAAAAATAATTGATTTTAGGTATTGAAATTTTGAAAATCTTATGTTATGATATATAAGCTGTTTCGGATGAAGCGGTAAAAATGAATATGCTGATA
>ONPE01000025.1 GCA_900319615.1 uncultured Eubacteriales bacterium | reverse complement strand
CAAAGGCTATTTCGAACCTGCGCGGCGAGCACAGGCGGTATACGGTGTTGATCATTTTGCTTCCTCATCCTCCAGCAGCGAGCGCGCGATCCTCAGATCATAGGGGTAGGTGATCTTGATGTTGAAGGTCTCGCCCTGTACGAGGCGCACATCCATGCCCTTGATGACGAGGATCTTCGCGGCGTCGGTGAGGATATCCCTTTCTTCATCCGACAGACTGAGGTAGGTATCGCGGAGCAGCTTCGCCTTGAAGCTCTGGGGTGTCTGACCCTGATACATCCTGCGGCGGTCGGGGATAGAGGTGATCTTGTCATCGCAGCCCTCGACGATGGTGTCGGTAGCGGGGATGACGGTATCGCACGCGCCGTACTTCAACGCGGCGTCGATGTTCTCTTCGATGATACGGTGGGTGACGAACGGCCGCACGCTGTCGTGGGTGACGATGACGGTATCGTCGTCGAGACCGTAGTGCTCGTCGATATAGGCAACGGCGTTCATGATGGTCTCGTTGCGCGTGGAGCCGCCCTCGATTACCGCTATCCTGTCGCTCGTGCCGGTGTATTTGCGGATGATCTCCTTGGTATGACCGATCCACGCCTTTGGCGAGAGGACAATGATCTTTTCGAATTTAGGGTTGGGGAGAAATTTTTCGACCGTATGGTTAAGGACGGGCCTGCCCTTTATCTCGAGAAACTGCTTGGGCATATCTGTGGAGCCCATGCGCGAGCCGGTGCCGCCGGCCAAGATGACTGCGAAAATCATGTTTATCTCTCCTTTTCAGGCTTCCCCTCGAGGGGAGCTGTCAGGCAAAGCCTGACTGATGAGTTGTGTAAATTGGATTTGAATAGAGAATCTTTGCGAGGTGCGTCTATACACCTCATCCGCTTCGCTGCGCTCAGCATCTTCCCCTCGGGGGGAGGCTGTCTCTTATCTCAGCTCACCCGAATAATCAAAGTGTATATCGCTTTCGGGTTCGAGACTGCTGCCGACATCCAGACGGTAGTAGTCGTGGAAGGGATTCTGCTCGCTCAGCGGCAGCATATCCATGTAGTTGTCGGTGTACCAAGCTTTGAGAAAAGCCTCATATCCGACGGGGATGAAGGTGTCGACGTCGTCGAAGCGGTAGGGGATGACCTGATCAAAGGTCTCTATCGGGAAGGTGCCGCGGTATTTGTGATCGGATGAAGCGGGCATCACCCAACCGGTATCCCTGTGCTCGTACTTGCGGACGGCTTTTTCGTAGGCTTTGGAATAGCCGTCCATGCTGCGAAGCCGCAGTATCGGCAAAAGCAGCTTGCTGAGCAGGTAGGCTTTGCCGCGGCGGGCGGTGTTCTTCCACCGAACGTTCATCAGCAAGCGGCGGCGCATGAGACCCTTCCAGAAGCGGTAAGCCGCCTTGGGGTCGGCAGGGACGCTGTCGACGACGAAGATGTCCACGGAAATACCCTTGGGCATCTCGTAACCGTCGGAGTATTTAGAGGCGAAGTAGGTGTCCTTCGCCGTGATGCGGTCGAAGAAGTAGTGGTACCCGTTGCCGTTAACATGGCTTTCGTAGCTGAATCGGGCGTTTAATTCTTTTGGAGCAATTTGACGGAACTTTTCAAATTCCGCTCTGAGCATCGCTACGTCAACGTCATCGTCCCACGGGATGAAGCCGCCGTGCCTGACGGCTCCGAGCATCGTGCCGTAGCTGATGAAGTATTTGATATCGTGTGCGCGGCAGATGCGGTCGATCTCGCGCAGCATATCCTTTTCGATAGCGCGCAAGGCGTTGAGCTTGCCGCTGTAGCCGTCGTGGATGCGGTCGGTCTGGATGCTGAACCGTTCGAGGTGGTTGAGCAGAGTATAACGCAGGGCGTCGGAGAAGCCGCAGACGTTCTCATAGCCTAACGATTTCAGTTTGCCGTTGCTGATCGCTGCATAGACGGGAGGGGAGCTCTCACCGGTGACATTCAGCTTAACGCCGTGGCGCGCGAGCATAGCGTAGATCTCGCTCCTGAGCTCGTATTCGCTCAGATAGAACGACGAGGCGTTGTAGACGTTGCCCTCCCTGCCGAGCTTGCTGACGGTGTAGACGGCGTCGACCGCATCGGGCAGATACAGCGCCGATGTGTAGCGGTTAGCCATGTCCTGAGCGACGGTGACCGTGCGGTCGTCCTGAGCTTCCTTGCAGATCTCCGCAAGGTGCAGACAGTCAAAATCAGCGCCGAATATTCTGTCAAAGAATAATGCGCTGATGTTTTTATGACCGCTCAATAGTGCCCTGAGCCTGCCGAGGCGCTCGTCCATAACGGTGAGCAGCTCCATCTCGGCGTACTTCTGGATGGTATCGTTCGGCTTAATATTCGATAAAAGAATTATCGCGATAAGCCCTGCGTTTTGCTTTTCACACAGGGATATCGCAGCCTGCAGGTCGGCTTCATCATAGTTGCCCTCTTCAAGAACATACCACAGCTTTGTGAATGTGCCGCTGACCTGCGAGGCGGAGGGGAAGAGGGGAGCGCCTTCGCCGAGATATTCGCTTGTCGCTTTGAGATACTCCGCGACCCTGTTCAAGCCGACGATGCACACGCCGTTTTCGCTGAGCTCATGCTCTTTGATGTATCGCGCGCTCATGTATATCTCGTTTTTGATAACGCTCTTTATCATGATGACCTCTATGTGGTGAATGGTGAATAGTGAATGGTTAACGGTTAACGGTTAACGGTGGTGGGAGGGCTCCGCCCTCACCTGAATTGTATGCTGTCATTTCGAAGAAAACGGTAAGGTACGGCGCTTGCGATGTACCGAAACCTCTCCGATAAATCTGTTTGAAATGCCGAAAAATACTGTTTCTCGGATTGATGATTACCAAAGGGAGCCTTTTATTTCTTTTTGCTGGCGGCTTTTTTGGCTTTTTCTTCCTCTTTGACCTTGGTGTACATCTCGAACGCCTTGTTTACGTCGCCGTCGTACATCAGCTCGCCCTTGCGCAGATACAGCGCGCGGTCGCAGATCTCGATGACCGACTGGGGATTGTGGCTGACGTAGAGCACGGTGGTGCCGCCCTCGATGATATCGTTGATCTTGTCCTTACACTTGCGCTTGAAGCTCGCGTCGCCGACAGACAATGCCTCGTCGACAACGAGGATATCAGGGTCGATGTTGACGTTGATGGCAAAGCCGAGGCGCATCTTCATACCGCTGGAGTAGGTGCGGACGGGCTGGTCGATGTAGTCGCCGAGCTGGGCGAATTCGATGATGCGCTCCTCTATCTCGTGGATGTAGGAGTCCTTGAGACCGAGGATGTAGCCCTTGAGGTAGATGTTCTCCCTGCCGGTCATCTCGGTGGAGAAGCCGGCGGTCAGCTCGAGCAGAGCCGCGACCTTACCGTTTACGACTACCTCGCCCTCGCTGGGGAAGGCGACACCGGTGATCATCTTGAGTATGGTGGACTTGCCGGCGCCGTTGTCGCCGATGATGCCGATGGATTCGCCCCTTGTGACGTCGAAGGTGACGTTCTTGAGCGCCTTGTTGATCTTAGGGTTGCGCGGCTTGAAGAACAGCGCGCGGAAACGCTCCTGATCGTTTTTGTATAAGGTATATTCTTTGGATACGTTCTTGAAAGAGATGATAGCTTCTTTGGATGTATCCGCGGTATTTGTGTTTTGGATAGCTTCTTGTGCCATGATAACCCTCCTTACAGGACGTCGGGCAGCCTCTTGCGCAGGCGGTTGTAGTTGAATATACCCAGCGCGAGGATAATAACTAACTCCGCGAGGAATATGATCAGCTCTGTCTTATACTCCCAGAACCAGCGGTGATAAAGGAAGCAGTTGCGGTAGCCGTTGGCGAAGAAGTTGATCGGGTTGAAGAGCATCAGCTTGCGCAGCCAGTCTGCGGGCGGTTCCTTGCCTGCGAGCAGGTAGGAGTCGTAGATGATACCCGACAGCCAGAAGATACCCGACATGACGGAGATTATCATGTTCTCAAAGTCGCGCGAAAAAGCGGACATCGGAGCCGTCGACCAAGACAGCACGAGGAAGAATATGAACATCAGCGGCATATAGAAGAGGATTTGCAGGTTGTATACGCTCGGCGCTATGCCGGAGGTCACGGCTTGTTCCATACCGGGCAGCTTGTAGGTGCCGCCGACAAAGGTGACGTATATGTACATCAGCACGGTGAGGAAGATGTGGACGTAGAGCCTCGCGACCGAGGTGTAGGTCATGATGGTGGATACGGGGAAGCTGACCTTGTTGACGAACTGGCGGTTCAGACGGATGGACTTCGCTCCCTCTACGATGCTCTCGTTGATGAAGAACCACGGGATGAAGCCTATGAGCATGAACAGGAATCGGCTGTACTCGAAGGTGCCGCCCGACTTGCCCAGCTCGGGGAAAATGACCTGGACGTTGCCGGCGCTCTTGAGTCCGATCTCGAACGCAAACCAGTATACAAACAGGGTGAACAGCGGCTTTACGACCGACCACAGCGGACCGATGACCGCGCCCTTGTATTTTTTGATGAGCTCGTTTTTGGCGAGCAGGAGTATCTGCTTGCCGAAGCCCTTATGTTCTTTCGCTATCTGGAACATTATCATTCTCCTTTACTATCGTGACGGGCGGTGCGGATATGTGCCTGCGACCCGTTACATAGATACCAATATTATATCTAATCCACGGAAAAAGTCAATATAAGATGATTCTATATATATGAAGAATTCGAGGAAATCTTTTAGTTATATTTTTTATTGTTTTCAACATGATATTTTTTCTGTTTTTTTTATCTGTAATTATTGACAAAAAGGAAAGGTATATATATAATTTGTTATTGCATGCGCAACCGTGCTGTGTCG
This sequence comes from uncultured Eubacteriales bacterium, assembly GCA_900319615.1. Classification (GTDB taxonomy): domain Bacteria; phylum Bacillota; class Clostridia; order Oscillospirales; family Acutalibacteraceae; genus Ruminococcoides. The sequence goes on along the minus strand of ONPE01000025.1, from coordinate 6,846 downwards.
CGGTAAAGCGTAAAAGCGCCATCAAGTACATATGGCTCTCTTTTTCAAAGGGAGCTTGAGGTAACAGCAACCGGGATCGGATCGCGCCGTATATGTTTTAGTGGTTAGGATCAAACCTAAACGTATATGTTACAGCGGTCGGTATCGGATCAAAACACATAAGGTATTGTGTTTTTTATCAAAGCACACTTATATGTTACAGCGGTCGGGAACGGATCGCAACGCTGTGACCGAAGACGTTTCGAAATCAAAGGAACGGAAAAGTATGGCGTAAAAAGACACACGTGTCAGGAGGTCAGATAGTTGAAGCAAAATGCTGTAGTATCCTTGAAGGATATCAATTTCAAGTATTCGAACGAGGTGATATTGAACAATATCAGCCTTGACATCTATGACAAGGAGTTCATAACCCTGCTGGGGCCGTCGGGCTGCGGAAAAACCACAACCCTGCGTATCATAGCCGGCTTTGAGACTCCGCAAAGCGGCGAGGTGTATTTTGAGGGCAAGGACGTAGGCGACCTGCCGCCCCATAAGCGCTCGGTCAACACCGTGTTCCAGAAATACGCGCTCTTTCCGCATCTGAACGTGTTCGACAACGTCGCGTTCGGGCTTAAATTGAAGAAGATGTCTAAGTCAGAGATCGAGCAAAAGGTGAAGCAGATGCTCGCCGTGGTTGACCTTAAGGGCTATGAGAAGCGCTCTGTCAAGAGCCTGTCCGGAGGTCAGCAGCAGCGTGTAGCCATAGCTCGCGCGCTTGTGTGCGACCCCAAGGTCGTGTTGCTCGACGAGCCGCTCGGCGCGCTCGACTTGAAGCTGAGGAAGGATATGCAGATAGAGCTCAAGCAGCTTCAGCAGAAGACCCAGAAAACCTTTGTCTACGTCACCCACGATCAGGAAGAGGCTTTGACGATGTCCGACCGCGTTTGCGTCATGAACAACGGCGTTATTGCGCAGATCGGCACGCCCGAGGATATCTACAACGAGCCTGCCGACGCCTTTGTCGCCGACTTCATCGGCGAGGCGAACATCATCAACGGCGTCATGCTCGAGGACTGCAAGGTGCGCCTGCTGGGCGTGGAGCTCGACTGTGTAGACAAGGGCTTTGAGAAGAACAAGCCCGTGGACGTCGTTATCCGTCCCGAGGATATAGAGATGGTCGAGCCCGGTCAGGCTAAGCTCACCGGCGTGGTCGAGGACGTTGTCTTCAAGGGCGTGCACTTCGAGATATCCGTGCGCTGCAACAACTGCCAGTGGCTGATACACTCCACAGAGTCGCGCAAGGTGGGCGATAAGCTTGGTATGCGCGTGGATCCGTTCAATATCCACATCATGGACAAGATGTTCCTGAACCCCACCAACGATATAATCACAGAGGTTTATTATTCTGATAAAGAAAATAAAACCACAACCATCCTCCTTGAGGGCAACGAGGTCACCATCCCCGATACCTTCTATGAGGAGGGCAAAAAGATCAAGATCTGCCTGCCGCCCGACGCTCTGTATATCGCAGGCGACGGCGTAGGTCAGCTCGACGAGGTGTATATCGAGTCGGTCATCTGGAAGGGTGAGCACAACGAGATCATCCTCGAGTCCGACGAGAGAAAGTGGATCATGCAGAGCGATATCGACGAGCAGGTCGCGACCTATGTGCCGCTCTGCTTCGACTTCAAGAAGGCAGAGATCAGCGAGGTAAACGGCGATGATAACTAATTCCGTTACTGCGACCGACGCCTCAAATAAATACACCACTCTGCGTCAGCGCCGTTCCGAGAACCGCTCGGCGATGAAATCCAAGAAGCCTGCCATCCCGTATCTCGGCTGGATGCTGGTGTTCACCATCATACCCCTTGTGATGGTGGCTTACTATGCCTTCACCGACTCTAAGGGGCGTTTCTCGCTCGAGTCGTTCGAGAACGCCACGGTATACAGCGAGGTGTTCTTGTACTCGCTGCTGATCGCGCTGATATCCACCGCCATCTGTCTGGTGCTCGCGTATCCGCTGGCGTTCTCCATATCGCGGTGCTCACAGCGCTCGCAGACGCTTATAATCATGTTTTTGATGGTGCCGATGTGGATGAACTTCCTGCTGCGCATATACGCGTGGGTGCTGATACTGCAAAACTACGGCCCGCTGGACATGATACTGCGGACGTTCGGTATCGACATCACCCTGATAGGCAACTCCGGCGCTGTTATCGTCGGTATGGTGTATGAGTTCCTGCCGTTCATGATCCTGCCCCTGCACACCGTCATGAGCAAGATCGACAACTCGCTGATCGAGGCTTCGCAGGATCTCGGCTGCAACGGCTTCAATGTTTTCCGCAAGGTCGTGTTCCCTCTGTCGGTGCCCGGTATAATCTCGGGCGTGACGATGGTTTTCGTGCCCACGGCTTCGACCTTCCTCGTAGCCCAGTATCTGGGCGGTACCCAGTTCATGATAGGCGACGTCATAGAGCGTGTCTTCCAGAGCGATCATCACACGGGCTCCGCGATAGCGATGGTGCTGATGGTGGTCATCCTCGGTTTCCTTATCTTCATGAACAGGTTCGGTGATAAGGAGGCGGTGAACTGATGAAAAAGCTGAGCTCCAAGATATATTTTATCATCATCATGGCGTTTTTGTATCTGCCGATATTCTATCTGATCGCCTATTCCTTCAACGACGGCAAGACCTCCGTGTGGAAGGGCTTCACCTTCAAGTGGTACGAGGCGCTGTTCAACGACGCGCAGATCATGGGCAGCCTGTACAATACGCTGCTGGTAGCTATACTTGCCTCGGTGATATCCACCATCCTCGGTACGGCTGCCGCTATTGGTATTTATAACTTCAAGGGCGGCGTTCGCTCCGCTATACAGAATATCTCGAACATCCCGATCATCAACCCCGAGATCGTGACCGGTGTATCGCTGATGCTGCTGTTCACCTTTGCCGGCGTTATGATGGGCTTTGAGATGGGCTTCTGGACGGTGCTGCTGGCTCACATCGGCTTCTGTACGCCGTATGTGATACTGAACGTCACGCCGCGAATAAAACAGATGGATCCCTCGCTGTATGAGGCGGCTGTGGATCTCGGCTGCTCGCCGTCACAGGCTTTCTTCAAGGTCGTGCTGCACGAGCTGCTGCCGGGCATCTTCTCAGGCTTCCTTATCAGCTTCACGTATTCTCTCGATGATTTCGTCATCACGTACTTTACACGAGGCTCGCGCTTCCAGACCCTGCCGATACAGATCTACACGATGACGCACCAGCGCATCAACCCCAAGGCGAACGCTCTGTCGGCGCTGATGTTCATAGTCGTTGTCTTGATACTGCTTATCTATAACTTCGCTACCCTGCGAAAGAGCAAGGAGGCGGCGAGATGATGAAACGTATTTCCGCTTTTCTCCTCTTGCTGCTGCTGACCGGCTCTTTACTGCTCACAGCCTGTTCGTCCGGTAATACCGACGCCGGGGACGGGGAAGAGGACGTCAGAGGTTATCAGGGCGAGGTCAACGTCTATAACTGGGGCGAGTATATCTCACCCGGCGACGACGGCACGCTGGACGTTATCGACGAATTCGAAAAGCGCTATCACATCAAGGTGAACTACACGAACTTCGAGACTAACGAGGAGTTGTATAATGTTTTGACCAACTCCAACTCCACCTATGACGTTATCGTCCCCTCGGACTATATGGCCGCGAGGCTGCGCGAGGAGGGGCTTTTAGAGGAGATCGACTACGATAATATCCCGAACTACAAGTATATCTCCGACCGCTTCAAAAATCAGCCCTACGACCCCGAGAACAAATATACCGTGCCGTATACCTGGGGCTATGTCGCGCTGGTGTACAACACCGATATGATCGAAGAGGGCAAGATCAAGGGCTTCAAGGATCTGTGGAGCGAGGATTATAAAGATACCGGCATCCTGATGTTCAACAACTCGCGCGACGCTATGGCTATAGCCATGCAGCTGTGCGATCCGCCGATCGACCCCGGCTCACCGAGCTTCACGCGCGAGGATATCGACCGCGCTACGGATAAGCTGATCGAGCAGAAAAGCGTGCTCAAAAAATACGTCATGGATCAGGTGTTCACCGAGATGGAGAGCAACCAGTCCGGTCTGGCTCCCTACTATGCAGGCGACATCTACACGATGATCGACAACAACGAGCTGCTGGATTACTGTATCCCCGAGGAGGGCTCCAACCTCTTCATCGACTCGTTGTGTATCCCTGCTACCTGCAAGAACAAGGAGAACGCCGAGCTCTTCATCAACTTTATGTGCGACCCCGAGATCGCCGCAGCCAACGCCGAGTATATGTGCTACGGCACGCCTAACGAGGCTGCGCTGGAGCTGGTGGACGAGGACCTGCGTGATTCCGAGCTCTTCAATCCGCCCGCGGATTATCTCGATAAATGCTACACCTTCACCAACCTTGACGACGATATCTACTCTTATATGCAGAAGCGCTTCGTCGAGGCGTGCTCCGCAAACGCGGAGGTAAGCTCGGTTGAGAAGAAGACCGTGAATCCGGCTGCGGTATGGGCTGTAGGCGCCATACTCGCGGTGATAATCATTTCTTCCGCCGTGATAGTCGTTCTGGACATCCGAAAGGCGATAAAGAACCGCGGCAGGATAAATAAGCTGTAACGATAAAGCGTGCCTCGTTTGGCACGCTTTCCTGTTTATTTCTGAGTTTACGTTCGCGTTCGGATAGGAAAAGATAAAGATGCTCGCGTCGCAGGAATTTATGTTCTTTAGATAGAGATAGATAAAGACGCACGCGTCCGCGATTTTATGCTCTTCGAATAAAGATAGATAAAGATGCACGCATCGCCGGTTTTTATGTTCTTTAGATAGAGATAGATAAAGGCACACGTGCCCAAAATTTACAGGGTGTTCATCCTTTTTGCCGTGAGTCTGTTATTATACAGCTGTAAGAAGCGTATTATATACAAGTAGATTCGCCGCAGCCCCGGCACGCTTGGCAGGGGATCAGCGGCGACGATCCGATTATTGTTTGTGGGAGGCGATAGTATGAATATGCTGGATTATCTGGACTGGCGCGGTGATATCACCTTTGAAGAAAGGGGCTTCAACGAGGTCGATAACGTCATCTTCTGCGAGCTGTCGTATCTGCACATGGACCGCATCGAGGCTGTACAGACCGACGAGGGCTTGACGATCGCCGAGCTCTACGAGGCTTACGCTGACCTCAGACCCCGACCTGAGCAGATCATGAACGATCCGCTCTCTGCACTCAGAAAAGCCGCGATATCCGAACGCTTTCGCGATGTGCGCGTGACGCGCTTCGTCAACGATATAAACCCCGATAAGCAGGCGCAGTTCTCGGCTGTGACCTTTGTATATAAGGAAGACGAGGCGTGTATCGCCTTTCGCGGTACCGACGAGACCCTTGTCGGCTGGCGCGAGGACTTCAACATGAGCTTCATATCCGGCACCTACGGTCAGAAGGCGGCTGTGGATTATCTCGAACGCATAGCCGCCGAAACTTCTGCAAACCTCATCGTAGGCGGTCACAGCAAGGGCGGCAACTTCGCGATATACGCCGCGGCGTTCTGCGATGAAAAGGTCAGGGATGAGCGCGTGCTGAGGGTGTACTCCAACGACGGTCCCGGCTTCCGCAAGGAGGTCACAGAGAGCGAGGGGTATCATCAGCTGTTGCCGAAGGTCACCAAGCTCGTGCCCGAATCCTCACCGATAGGTATACTTTTGGGCGGCAAGGAGCGCCGCAGATACATCAAAAGCGAGGTCAAGTGGTACGCTCAGCACGATCCGTATAACTGGAGCGTCAAGGGCACGCGTATCGAGGACGTCAACGACCGCTCGCAGATCAGCGTATTTCTCGGCGACACGATGAGGAACTTCCTCGACGGTCTTGAGGAAGAGAAACGAAAGCAGCTGGTGGATGTGTTCTTTGACTCGCTTGAGGCGGTCGGAGCCGATACCGTCAAGGATATCTACAATGACCGCGTCGGCATCATATACAAGGCTATCATGAACGCGATGGCGAACATCGACAGCGAGAGCAAGAGCAACGTTCAGCTTTCGCTGCAAAAGCTGCTCGCATCCGGTATGGATGTGGTCGCCTCCGGTATCATGAAGGATTATTCTCAATAAGAATTATAAAGGCTTCTGCACAATGAATGCAGAAGCCCTTGCTTTTTATTATAGTAATGAAACGTTGTTCATGCGTATCATCTGGAGTTGCTTTTGTTTCGGATCGCCTTTAGCTGTCTGGCGTTCTCCTGATTGAGCTCGTCGCTTATCGCCATCTTTTTGATGATGTTGTGGACGGTTCTGTTGAGCTGACCTTTCTCGCTGTAGTCGGCGGGGAAGATGAAGTCGACGCGGTCGCCCAGCAGGAGCTCCTCGACCTTCTCGCGGTTGTTGTCCTGATACACGGCGATGGCGCAGCCGCCGTATGCCTTCATCATTTTCATGCACGGCACGTCGCTCAGACCGTCGCCGATGTAGATCATGTTGGTGAAGGGGACGCGCTTGCTGTCGTCGGGCATCGAGCGGTTTAGGTCGACGTCGTTTGAGATATCGAGGATGCCCTTGTTTATGCGGTAGACGAACTGGGTCTTGTTGGTGTAGTTTACCGCGGTCTTCGGCCACAGGGCGGCGCCGTCTTCGTCGTACAGGAACTCGCAGGCGAAGATCTTGGTGAACTTGTCGGCGATGCCGGAGCCCTCGATGATCTCTTTGAGGCCCGACGAGATAACGTAGTGCTCGATCTGTACACCCTGAGCCGCTCCGTAGAGGTTGATGCGGTCGAACCACTCGCGCACTCCGTCATAGAGCACGATTCCCCTGCCGTTCTCGATGAGGCTCT
>ONPE01000120.1 GCA_900319615.1 uncultured Eubacteriales bacterium | reverse complement strand
ATCGACCTTTTCGGGGTTGAAATTGAAGATGACGGTGACCGCGTAGACCTCACCGTCTGCTACGGGGCCGTATAAGCCCTCCACAGCCTCGACCGCTTCTCCGTCCTTGGTGACGACGACGCTCTCGAGCTCATAGCCGCGGTTGGCGTTCGGGGTCGCGACAACCTCAAAGGTATCCCCGGCAGGGATGATATCGGTGATCTCCATGCCGTCGGACATGATCTTGACGGCGCCGCCCTCGTAGGGGTTGATGGTGACGGTCGCGTATTCCTCCGGGGTATAGGTAGCTGTGACGGTCAGATCGGCTTCGGGCGTGAACTCTTCGTCCGGAGTTACGCCGGTCACATCGAGGATGAAGCCCTCTACCTGAGCGGCGGTGACCGTGCAGCTCTCGTCCGTATAGAGCCTGACTCTGCCGCTTACCTGATCGCCGTTGAGATACAGCGCGCCGTTTTTACAGCCGCTGACGGTGAAATCTGCGTTATAATAAAGCCTTACGCTGAAATCCTGAGAGGTTCTCTTATCAAGATTCGTCCAGTCCGCCTTACGGTTTAGGATGTTGCCCGTGTAAGCGGTGGTTCTGTATGCGATGTACGCTCCGGCGGTGACGCTCGCGGATGATGAAGATGTCACGTTTGTGATAGTCTCCGGAGCATCCGGTGAAGCTACGCCGTAGTAGATGGATGAGGAAGAACTGTCGCCGAACAGACTCATCAGGTCGTTTCTTGAGACCTTGGCGCTGTTGGCGTGTTTATCCAGCGTGATCGCCTCTGCTGTTTCCTGCTGTTCGCCGTTATCATCCGCAAAAAAAGCGGGGGTCACAATCGACAGGCACAGCAAAAGCACAAGCAGAAGGGACACAGTGCTCTTGAGCAGTTTTGTTTTCATTCGGTCATCTCCTAAGAATATTTTGATCGACAGACCCGCGATGTATTATTGGAAAGGGTCAGTGCAAACGCCGAAAGGGATAAATACTGCAAAAGCGCATATAATAACCGCCGATATCGATCCGATCATGAATACTATATCATACCGATTGCATAAATGCAACAAAATAATTTGTGTTTCATTATTTATTTGATACAAAACGCGTATGAAACGGCTGTGTTTTAGCCCTAAAGGTGATATGCAGCTTTTGCATATCGCCGACTGTTTATTCTTTTACCGCTGACACACATATTGTTTCTTCCCGTTTAAGAGCAGAGTTGAAAATAACCGTATCAAAAAACCGCACCGGCTGCCTGTACGGGCTTTACGATGCGGTTTTGTTCAATTATGATCGTATGATTTCAAAATACGCTTTATGCCTCGGGCAGCTTGAGCTTGGGCATATAGCGGGTATAACGCTCGGATACTTTGTACGGTATCTTCTCTCCGTCGAGCACCTTGCAGAAGAGGTCCAAGGGCTTTCTGTCTTTGTTGATAAGCTGGAACGTGATGCAGAAGTGATCCTGCAGAGCATTCACCTCGAGCATCAGGTCGCCGTCGGTGATGGTGTAGACGCCCCTGATATGCTGTTCCATCTCGCCCCAATCGACCTTGCCGACATAGCTGACGGTGCAGTTGTCGCGCGGATCGGAGCGGAAGGTGCTGTTCGCTAACGCGAATTTCCTCTTGGATTTCAGGTCGGGCTGTGCGTCGACGCCCTTGTGCACCTCGTCGAGCTTTCTGAATCTCTCATAAGCGAGCTCCGGCTGATTCTGCCTGATGATAGCGCCTCTTGCGCGCATATTGAGCTTCTCGATGGGTTCGTCCATCATATTCCAGTCATATTTGATGTGGATGAAGCGGACAAAATCACGGTATGAGAGCTCAGCGCCTATATCGGAGCGGTAATCTGCGGCGATCCTCGCGGAGATATGGGTGTTCTTCTTCTCCTTGACCATACGCGAGATGACCTTCGCCATCATAGCGGCAAGGATGGTGTTCGGCGTGCCGTCGATCCTTGCGGCATAGTCCATGAAGTCCTTTGTCGGGATCTCTATCTGATAGTAATAATTATCCTTGACGAACGGATTAAGCAGATACATCAGGAATCTGCCCAGGGTGAGGTTTGAATCGCCGCCGTCGTAGCGCGAGATCGGCTCGTCCGTAGGCAGCTTATCGGCGTCGGGGAAGGCGAGCTCACCGTCCGTTACCGGAGAGCCTACGGCCTTCAGGTCAGCAGGCGGAGCCAGCTTACCGTACTTCTTTGTCATGTACTGATACAGCGTAGTCTTGATCCAGAACAAGCCTCCGGGAGCTCCGCAGGGAGCGTGAGAATAGTTGAACCAGATACTGTCGCCCCTGTAAGTGATCGCAAAGAGATGGCCGTTGACCTCCTCGCTGCCGAGCACCAGTCTCTCGTCCTTTTCGGGCAGGACGGCGATCGGTCTGACGTTATGCTTGAGGGTGTAGTTTTGCCCCTCGTCTACGCCGACCTGTACTGCGAAATACGGGAATCTGCCGATAGCCTCACGCGCAGCGTCTGTCAGTACGTCGGCGTCGATCTTCTCGTCGAGCCGGACCTTTATCCTTACGGTAAACGGGATCTTCTCCATGTACTCATACAGAAGATAGATATCGGGATTGTGACTCATATTCTTCTCCTCCCCTATCTTATCTGTTTTTGACATGATATACAACGTTGACGGCAAATCCGGACGGAGCTACCATCACCGCTGTCTTTGACGAGCCTGTGTCGATGACGTTGCCCTCGCCTCTCATGTTTGTGAAGCCGTGCGATTTAAAAAGCTCCATAGCCTCGTCGAAATCATCGACGTTCATCTGGACGGCGAGCATATCCCTCGGGATCTTATTGACCTGAGCGATAGAGATTCCGTTGCCTTCGGCGTCCTTCATGCGAAAACCGGAATCGTGGTTTTCCGTTGCGTCTTGTTTTTCGTGACGTTTTGCAAAACCGAGCGCTTCAAATACTTTTCCTACGTTTTCAGAATCATTTGTCATGATAAGGGGACTGAAGTGGGTGATTTTCATGGTGGTTATCCTCCAAATAAAAGTATTAATCGGGTCTTTGCACTGTATATAAACTGCCGAAAGCAGTAATTATCATGCCGGCACGATCGCGAGGATCATGACAAAAAAGCAGGCGATTATATACGGTCGATATCGGCTCCGTTCACCTGAGCGCGCGATGATACTTTCCGATTATAGCAAATCACAGTCGGATATGCAACCACCAATTGAATAAAAATGATATTTTAGTTTTGAACTAACGCAAAGCCGCTGTCAAGATCGAATACTCCGCGTCGAAAGACCGATTCTAAAATGCATTTTACCGATCCCGGATCAAAGGCTGCGGTCAGGGGTTTTGCTTTTTGTTATTATGACTCCTCACTATCAGGCAGCCCTTGATGATGAGTATCGAAAAGCACATGATACCGGCATAGGGCTGGCGCGTGATGATGAACAGGAATACCGCGATCACGGATAACGCAACGCCCGTGTAAAGCCTGTGCCTGTCCCAAAGCGGCCTGTCGAACCGGCTGATGATGACCGCGCATATCCCATTTAACACCGTGACTCCTATCACCGCGGCATATACCGCTACTATCCACGCAGGCGTATCGGTCAAGCCGAACAGCGGTACTGCGGCGGCGCTGTCTCCGTTACCGAATACGGGAATGAACAGCAGCAGCGCCGTCATGATATCCAGCAGACCGCATATCAGCGCGGTGTACTTGCCGATCAGATCGCGCCTTTCGTTTTCGGCTGCGACGATGATCTCGTCGGGGCAGATGAGCTCGTCTATAGACACAGAAAAATACCGCGATATCTCTTTGAGGGATTCGATGTTGGGATAACCTCTCCCCGACTCCCACTTCGATACCGCCGTTCTCGATACAAAGAGCTCCTTTGCGAGCTCCTCCTGCGTCAGTCCGCGGCTCTTTCTTAGTTCCTGTAATTTTTCATTGAATTCCATTTTCTTTCCTCTTATCGGTAAACAGCACTGCGGCATGATACATCTCGAACAGCCCGAGGCTCAGCAAAACCGAGCCGATGATATCCGTCGCCCAGTGTACGCCTGAGATCAGCCTGCCGACCACCATGAACGCCGAGAACGATACCGCAAAGGCGCAGACGGCGTATCTTATAGCTTTGCTCTTACATCTGCGGTTGATTTGAAAGAACAGCGTCGGCATAACGCTCAGCACCAACAGGGTGGTCGACGACGGATAGGAAGCCTCCATGTATCCGTCGATAGGTATCGGACGGTAGTTTATCGGTATCATCTCGAATATGATATAAGCCGCGATCACCGCGATATAGTAGACTCCCAAAAGGATGATGTCGGTGTCGACCTTAAACAGGCTCCTGCGGCGTATCAGTTGGACAAGCCCGAGTACACCGAAGCCGATACATACGGCGACCGGCACCAGCCCGAGCCAATCCGTCACACAGTACAGCCACATATGCACGCCCGTGAGCTGATGGAACCGGGTGTTGAAGGTCGCAAAGCCGACCGCCGTGCCCTGCTGCCCGACGTTTTGAACATCTATATGCAGGATCATAAACGTCCACAGTACAAACGCCGCCAACGATCCCGCGCCTGTCAATAATGCATTTTTTGCTTTCATATACATCTGTCCTTTCGACTGTTTTCACAGTACAAAGGTAACAGATCGAGGCGAAGCAGTAAAGAAACGCCCTGTCACATCAACGACACTTATCGTATCATCGGGATAATCAATAAGGCAACACCGCACAAGCCGATACAGCGGTATTGCCTTAATCTTTTTATCACAGCTTTGCCGCGAACACCTCGTATGTGCTCTGCAAAGCGCCCTTTTCATCCGCGACCTCGAGAGTGAAGGACATGATGTCGTTCTCCTTTATCCGCAGGGTATGACCG
>ONPE01000008.1 GCA_900319615.1 uncultured Eubacteriales bacterium | reverse complement strand
GATGGCGGTGATAGCCTGCATGATGCGGCGCATATCGGCAGCCTCTTCCTCAAAGCTCAGCTCGTCGGTGTACTCGGGATACTTCTGCAGCATGACGGTGTCGCCCTCGTGGGGGATGTTCTGCCAGATCTCTTCGGTGATGAACGGCATGAACGGATGCAGGAGCTTGAGGATCTTGTCGAGGACGTAAACAAGCACCTGACGGGCGCTCTGTGCTGCTGCCTCGTCGTCGCTGTAGAGATCGGCCTTTTTCAGCTCGATGTACCAGTCGCAGAAGCAATCCCAGATGAAGTCGTAGAGCTTCTGAACCGCGATACCGAGCTCGAACTTCTCGAGGTTCTCGGTAACGTCTCTGCAGAGGGTGTTGAGGGTGGAGAGTATCCACTTATCCTCCAGCTTGAGCTGTTCGGGCAGCTCGAGGGGAACGTCGTGACCTTCGATATTCATCAGCACGAAACGGCTGGCGTTGTAAAGCTTGTTAGCGAAGTTGCGGCAGCTCTCGACGCGCGACTCGGAGAATCTCATGTCGTTGCCGGGGGAGTTGCCCGTAGCGAGGAAGAATCTCAGAGCGTCGGCGCCGTACTTGTCGATGACCTCGATCGGGTCTACGCCGTTGCCCAGAGATTTACTCATCTTTCTGCCTTGCTCATCGCGGATAAGTCCGTGGATGAACACGGTGCGGAAGGGTACGTCGCCCATATTGTGGATGCCCGAGAACATCATGCGGACGACCCAGAAGAAGATGATGTCGTAGCCGGTGACGAGGGTATCGGTGGGATAGAAGTACTTGAGCTCCTCGGTATTCTCGGGCCAGCCGAGGGTCGAGAACGGCCACAGAGCTGAGCTGAACCATGTATCGAGGGTATCTTCATCCTGCTTCATATGCTCGCAGCCGCACTTGGGGCAGGTGGTGACGGCGTCCTTGCTGACGACAGTTTCGCCGCACTCGGGGCAGTAGTAAGCCGGGATGCGGTGACCCCACCAGAGCTGACGGGAGATGCACCAGTCTTTTATGTTTTCAAGCCAGTGGAAATATATCTTCTCGCTGCGCTTGGGGATGAACTTTGTCTCGCCGTTGCGAACGGCGTCGATTGCGGGGCCCGCGAGCGGAGGCATCTTAACGAACCACTGCTTGCTGACCATCGGCTCGATGGTGGTGTGGCAGCGGTAGCAGGTGCCTACGTCGTGGCTCAGGGGCTCGATCTCACCGAGGAGTCCGAGCTCGCGGAGGTCTTCGACGATGACCTTTCTCGCGTCGAGAGTAGTCATGCCGGCGTACTTGCCGCAGTCGAGCACCTCGGGCTCGTTCTCGCTGAGGCTGCCCTTGGCTTTGAGCTCCTCGTAAGCGGCTACGTCATCCGCGCCGGTCATGTGACCGTCGTAGGTGAAGCAGCGGACGATGGGCAGATCATGGCGCAGACCGACCTCGAAGTCGTTGGGGTCGTGAGCCGGGGTGATCTTGACCACGCCGGTGCCCTTCTCCATATCCGCGTGCTCGTCGCACACGATGGGGATCTCTTTATTGATAAGCGGCAGGATGACATGACATCCGTGCAGATGCTTGTAGCGTTCGTCGTCGACGTTGATGGCGACAGCGGTATCGCCTAGCATGGTCTCGGGACGGGTGGTGGCGATCTCCAGCATCTCGCCCGTCTCCTTGACGGGGTAGAAGATGTGCCAGAAGTTGCCGTTTTGCTGCTCGTACTCGACCTCTGCGTCTGAGATAGAGGTGCAGCAATGGGGGCACCAGTTGACCATGCGGTTGCCGCGGTAGATCAAGCCCTCGTTATAAAGCTTGACGAATACCTCTTTAACGGCGTTGGAGCAGCCCTCGTCCATGGTGAAGCGCTCGCGCTCCCAGTCGCAGCTGACGCCGAGCTTCCAGAACTGCTTGGTGATGCGTCCGCCGTACTCTTTCTTCCACTCCCATGCGCGCTCGAGGAACTTCTCGCGTCCGAGATCCTCTTTGGTGAGACCCTCCTGACGCATAGCCTCGACTATCTTAGCCTCGGTAGCGATAGAAGCGTGGTCGGTGCCGGGGAGCCACAGAGCCTCGTAGCCCTGCATCCTGCGCCATCTGGTCAGGATATCCTGCAGGGTGTTGTCGAGCGCGTGGCCAATATGCAGCTGACCGGTGATGTTGGGCGGCGGCATAACGATGCAATAGGGCTTTTTATCGGGATTGACGGTGGCGTGGAAATAGTTGTTATCCAGCCAATATTGATATATCCTGTCCTCGACCTGTTTGGGATCGTAGGACTTGTTGAGTTCTGCCATAACAGCCATCCTCTCAAATAAAATCGTTTTTATAGAATCACAGACTCGGGAATCACAGACTCTAACCTATATATTATTACATTACAAGCGGATTTTGTCAAGACTTTGTTATAGCGGTTTTATCGTCGTGTTGATTGTCGATAAATATCTGATAATAATCTTTACTTTTGCCGAATTTATGGTAAACTGAAATCGGTGATAATTATGAAAGCAAAAGAGCTAATCAGCAAATTGAACAACAGTGGCTTCAATGATGAATTATCGGTGCTGTACGGCGCGGACTCGAACGTCCTTTACGTTCAGCGGCAGCGGTATATCAGGGCGATAGAACGGTTTACGGGATCATTTCCCGACCGAGAGGATGTGCACATCTTCTCGGCTCCGGGAAGGTCGGAGATCGGCGGCAACCACACCGACCATCAGCACGGCTGTGCTTTGGGCGCGGCGGTGAATTTAGACGCCGTGGCGGTAGTCGCCTTCCACGATGAAGGCGTGATCCGGTTCGAGTCGGAGGGTCACGGCGTGTGCGAGGTCGAGCTCTCAGATCTTGCCGTGCATGAAGATGAAAAAGGCACTTCCACAGCAATAATCCGCGGCATATGCGCCCGATTCAACGAAATGGGAGTGAAGATCGGCGGCTTTGACGCTTACGCCGTTTCGGATGTCCTTTCCGGCAGCGGTCTTTCCTCCTCGGCGGCGTTCGAAACGCTTGTCGGCACGATCATCGACGTGCAGTATAACGACGGCAGAGCAGGCGAGATCGAGATCGCAAAGATCGGTCAGTTTGCAGAGAATGTCTACTTCGGCAAGGGCAGCGGTCTGCTCGATCAAATGGTGTGCTCAGTCGGCGGCTTTGTCTTCCTCGACTTCAGAGATACCGGGAACCCGATCGTAGAGAAGCACAGCTTCGACTTTACAGCGGCGGGCTACAACCTGTGCATCACCGATACAAAGGGCAGTCACAGCGACCTGACCGACGACTATGTCGCCGTACCGGGCGAGATGAAGAGCGTTGCGGCTTGCTTCGGCAAGGAAGTCCTGCGCGAGGTGGATGAGAAGGAGTTCTTCGCCGCCATCCCTGCCCTGCGCGAAAAATGCTCCGACAGAGCCATCCTGCGAGCGATGCACTTCTTCAAAGAGAACGACCGCGCCGTCGCGGAGGCTGACGCCCTCGACCGCGGCGATACGGAGCGGTTCTTCGCCCTGTACAGACAGAGCGCAGAGTCCTCGGCAAATCTGCTCCAGAACCTGTACTCGACAAAGAAGCCCTTGGAGCAGGCGATACCGCTTGCCTTAGCGGTCAGTAGGATGATTCTGGGAGAAAACGCAAACGCTCGCGTTCACGGCGGCGGCTTTGCCGGTACGATACAGGCGTTCGTGCCGCTCGACAAGACCGAGGCTTACAGAGAGAAGATGGACGCGCTGTTCGGCGCGGGGAGCTGCTATGTCCTGCGTATCCGACCCGTCGGCGGAGTGAAGCTCGTATAATATTGATTTTCAATAATTTCCACGTTGAAAATACTAAGGTATCCACCGGACACTTTATATCGGTTGAGATTGCCACGGGGCGCATTTAAGATTGTCATTGCTAGGAGGAGCATGGCTCCGACGCGGCAACCTCAACCTTAACCTTTGCGCCCCTCGCAATGACTGTTTTGATAAAAAAAGGCTGCCGTTACAAACTTACATGAGCTTGTAACGGCAGCTTTATATTTATCCTAAAGTTATTTGATAAAGTATTTCTTTTCGAATTCGTCTGCGGGGAGGGGCTTCGAGAAATAATATCCCTGGACCATCGCGCAGCCGAGACCCTTGAGCAGACGGATCTGCTCCTCGGTCTCCACGCCCTCGGCGATAACGGGGACGTTAAGATTTTTCGCTATATCGAGGATCAGCGCAACGAGCTGGATATCCTTCTCCTCATGCTCGATGTTCCTGATAAAGCCTCTGTCCATCTTGAGCAGATCTATCGGCATATCGGACAGCATATTCAGCGACGAGTAGCCCGTGCCGAAATCGTCCATCTCTATCTTGTAGCCCTTGTCGCGCAGAGTCTCTACAACGCGGATGACCTGATCCGAGTTCTCGGTATAGGCGGACTCGGTCACCTCGAGGTGTACCGTGCTGTGATCGAGGTCGTTCCTCACGAGGATATCCTCCAGAGTATCGACGAGGTCGGGATCAAAAACGTCCACGCGCGAAAGGTTTACCGAAACCGAGATATCCGCGCCGTACTTTTTCTTCCATGCGGCGATCTGCTCAGCCGCGTGCGCCCACACATATCTGTCCAGAAGACCGATCTGTCCGTTCCTCTCAAAGAGCGGGATAAAATCGAACGGCGGGATCAGACCCAGCTCCGGATGGCGCCAGCGAACGAGCGCCTCGGAGCTGACGAGCTTCGCGGGCTCCGACTGGATATCGAACTTAGGCTGATAGAATATCTCGAATTCGTGATTCTCGAGAGCGCGGCGCAGATCGTTGACAAGTCGCTGCTCATAGCCCTCTCGGTTGCTGACCTTCTCGTCATACACGATCAAGGGCTCCTGATAGTGACCGCGCGCCATCTTGCAGGCTGTGCGAGCCCTGTCGATCAGCTGTACGGGCTCGAGACCCTTTTGCCACGGCATAACGCCCATGCGCAGACGGATGTTCGCGTTGGGAGCTACCTCGTCAAGACTTGCCTGCAGCTTGTTGAACGCCTTGCGGTAATCCTCGACATGGCGGCAGTAGACATCAAAGCGGTCTGCCTCAAATCTGCCTGCGATACCGTCGTTCTCTGCCGCGAGGTCATACAGCCCGTTACCCAAGGTGCGCAGGATACGGTCGCCGAGCTCACGCCCGTGCAGAGCGTTGACGGAGTGGAACTGTTCGATGTTCAGAACGAACGCGTCCATAGGCGTATCGGGGTGGTCGTGATACATACGGTCGGCGTACTGGAAGAAGAATTTGCGGTTGTACAGACCCGTGAGGTCGTCGGTCTCGGTAGCCGAGATAAGTGACTTAGCCCGTTTGTATGCGCGGATATTCATTATCAGCAGCACAAGTATCACGAACAGGATCAGCGAAGCTATCAATATAACGACATATATGTTATCCGAGAGGAAATCCCAGACGTCCAGCTTGGAATCCTCGGTCATATAGCGCGCAACGGAAGCGTTCACCGATGAAGCGGGCACTATAACGGCGGTCTTTGCAAGTATGAAAGACAGCTCGATGTTGCCCCTCTTCACAGCGAATCGGAAGTCCTTCTCCAAGCCTAAGGATATAGGGGCGAGGCGTAATTTTTCACACAGTCTGGAAAGATTGTTATAGCGGTAGTTGCTGAGGAGGAAACAGTCGGCTTTTCTCTCCGAAACGGCTTTGAGGCAAGATTCGATATCCTTGCAGTAGACCCTGCCCCATGTGGGATAATACTCGGCGAGCAGAGATTCGTAATTAGTCTCTCCCTCGGGGACTGCGGCGATTATCTGTCCCTCTTTTTCAAAGAGATTGGGCTCGGAAGAACGAACCAGCGCGTACACCTGCGTCTCCAGGATCGAGGGGGTGAGGGCTACGCCCTCTTTTTCAGCCTCATAACCGCTGATTATCGACGGGAACATACAGTCTATCTCGCCGTTCCTCACCGCCTCGAGAGCGTCGGAGATAGTTGGGTAAGGGGTCGCCTCAAAGTCTATATGTACGTTAGTTATACAGTCCGAGGCAAGATCGAGATAATCCTTCAAAACGCCGGTCAGGTCGCCGGTCTCTTTATCTGCTGTACAGAAGGGCAGGAATTTATCGTGATAGCCGACCTTGATCGTTCCGTGGGACTCCAGCCACTCGGTCTCCTGCTCGGTGAGCCCGATATTCGCCCCGGTGTCTCTGAGGAACTTCTCATACAGCTCCATGTTATAGAAGCGGTTTTCATCCTGTATACGGCTCATGGCGTGATTAAGGTCGGAGAGGAGATCGGGACGGTTTTTGTTAACCGCAAAGAAGAAATCCGAGGAGCCTATCTTATACAGCGGCACAGCCTCCGTGGGATCCATGAAGGAGTCGACCGTGACATAGGCGTCAATCTCGCCGTTGTTCAGCATCTCCAGCGACTCTTCCTCGACGGTCGAGACCTCGATCAGCTCAGCGTTGACGTTGTTCTCCTCTGCCCAATCCTTATATAGCTGCTCCTGAAAGCTGGCTTTGTTCACGCCGACCTTTTTACCGTTCAGAGTCGAAAAATCGGAAGCGGAGATAGTCTTGTTGTCCGGCGCGCAAAACAGGAAATACTCCTCGGTACCCATCGGGAGATTTGGGAAAAGCATAAGCTCGGAGCGCTCCTCGGTATAGGAGACGTCGCTCATGAGATCTATCTCTCCGTTGATAAGCTTCTGCATAAGATCAGACCAGCTGCCCTTGACATACTCGTATGTCCAGCCGTTATAATCGGAGAGCTTCAGCTGATACTCATAAGAGTAGCCGGAGCGTCTGCCGTTCTCATCTATGAAGTTATAGGACGACTCGAACCAGCCGACGCGCACTACCTTGCGCTCGGCTTCCTCCGCTTGTACGACGATCGGTATCATCATGACCGCAATAAGCGCTATAATCATAGAAATCGCAGTGAAGCGTTTCATGTATTTATGTGCTTTGATCATATCGAAAGTTCCTCCGATTATTACATACTGATCATTGGAGAGATACAGCATGATTCAGGTGTGCGGACTGTGCAGGCGGATTTATTTCGGATGTACAAGTAATTTGCGGGACTTGTGAATTGTGCTGTTATACATAATATATTATATCATATTATTTTGAGAGTTTCCACAAAAAACAGAAAATTTTTTTGACAATATTTTGTCAATTTTCAGAATTTGTAATTGATAAAGAACAGACCGACAAGGCAGATAGCGACGCCTACCAGCTTGTTCCATGTCAGCTGCTCCTTGTAGAGCCAGAAGCCGACGAAAATCAGTATTATCGCCAGCGCCGAGCTCGCCACGAGCTGAGCCGTGCTGACCTGCCAGCCTGCCTTGTATGCGTAGATGAAGCCGACCTCGAGACCGACGATCACCAAGCCCAGCACGAACGGCGCCCAGTTCAGCTTGCCGAGCTCCTTGATGATGCTGCCGTGATTGCCGAGTGCGAAATAAAGGATGATGCTGACGACGCCTCCCACAAGATAGGTTACAGCGAGCGCTGCAAAGGGATTCATGCCGTCCGGCACGGATTTGGCACAGATCTGGTATACGACATTTGACAGCACCACCAGAGCTATCGGCCAGATATACAGGAACATGGTATCACTCCGTTCAATTTACTGACAATATGATAACAGATAAAAGCGGCTTTGTCTATTAATAAAATCCGATAATAAACTTCCCCTGTGCAAGCACTAAAGTGTCCACCTGACACTTTAGCGGCAAACCGCGAGGTATACCTTTTATATCGATTGAGATTGCCACGGGGCGCATTTCAGATTGTCATTGCGAGGAGAAACATGGTTTCGACGCGGCAATCTCAACTTTAACCTTTGCGCCCCTCGCAATGACATTTTTGAATAAAAAAGGGACGCCTAAAAAGACGCCCCTGATCGGTTGTTTGAAGATCAATAATTCTCCGCGTGTATCTCAAAATAGCTCTGAGGATGATTACAGGTCGGGCAGACGTCGGGAGCCTTTGTTCCGACGACGATATGGCCGCAGTTGCGGCACTCCCAAACCTTGACCTCGCTCTTTTCAAATACCTGAGCTGTCTCGACGTTGCTCAGCAGAGCGCGGTAGCGTTCCTCGTGATGTTTCTCGATAGCCGCTACGAGCCTGAATTTTGCCGCGAGCTCCCAGAAGCCTTCTTCCTCGGCGGTCTCGGCAAAGCCCTCGTATATATCCGTCCACTCGTAGTTCTCGCCGTCGGCGGCTGCGCCGAGGTTGGCGGCGGTATCGCCTATGCCGTTGAGCTCCTTGAACCACAGCTTGGCGTGCTCCTTCTCGTTATCAGCCGTCTTGAGGAAGAGCGCTGCGATCTGCTCGTAGCCTTCCTTCTTAGCCTTTGAAGCAAAATAGGTATACTTGTTGCGCGCCATGGATTCGCCGGCGAAGGCAGCCTCGAGATTCTTCTCTGTTTGTGTTCCTGCGTATTTGTTAGCCATTATTATTCCTCCTGTTTGATACTGACAGTATTTCCGAAACTGTTCGGATTATGCCTTCCACAGACCGTGGAGGTTGCAGTAGGCGTAGACCGCCTCGAGCTTTTCGCCCTCGCACAGGGCGAAGCATACCTTGGGCTCGTCGCCGGGGTTGAGCTTTTTGCGCTGGTTGCCCTTATCGGTCGATATCGCGACCCACTCGATGTAGTGCTCGGGAGCCATCGGGTGTGCGACCTCGCCGACGGTGACGACCGCGATATTGTCCCTGACCTCAAAGACCGGCACGTGCTTTTCGACAGCGGCGTCGGTCGTGCCGGGTATGATCTCGGTCATCTTTTCGCCGCAGCATGAGATGGGCGCTCCGCTCGCCTTGACTACGGCTACGATGTTGCCGCAATGCCTGCATTTGTAAAACTTCATTTCCATAATTACAACTCCTTTTTATATAAAAATATAACCCGACTGAATCAGTAAACGATTTACTCTATCTCGTGAGATATCGCCTTGGTGTATCTTCTCGCAAATGCCGCGAAAGGTACAGTGCGGCGTCCTTTTATCTTATCATACCATATATAAAACAAAATACAATACCTTTTGATAAATATTCATGACAAGGATTTTTATTTGCTACGATCTAACGAATACCGAGCGACTCGACATAAATATGCTGATGGAAAGACAAGCGTGCACATCAGGTTTTACGCCGATATTTTTTGAAAGACCGGCGATATTTTTATCTCATCTATACGCAAAACCGTATCCTGCGGTTTTGCCGTGATAAATACTGCGATATTTCCCGAAAATGCTCATAAAAAACACAAAAACAGTATAGACACAGACAGCCGAGGCATGGTAGAATAATAAAAAGGTATAACGTTTAACTTCTCATGAGAGATACCGCAAAAAGGAGAGAGCAATATGAGTATCCGCTACATCGAAAGCACAAAGCAAATCATCCTCGAGACCGCAAACACCGCCTATCAGATGAAGATAGACGAGCTGGGCTATCTGCAGCATTTATACTACGGTCAAAAGCTCGGTCTGAACGATATGTCCTATCCGTTCCGCATCTACGATCACGGCTTCTCGGGCAACCCCTATGATATGCGCCTGAACCGCGCCTACTCGCTCGACTCCATGGCGCAGGAATACACCTCATTCGGCGTGGGTGATTTCAGAGTCACAAGCATACGCGCGTCGTGCTCCGACGGCAGCCGCTGCGCTGAGTTCCGCTATGAGAGCCACGAGATAATCGACGGCAAGTACTCCATCCCGGGGCTGCCGTCCGTCTACGATAACGGCGACACGGTGCAGACGCTGATCGTCACCCTGATCGACAAGCCCGCCAATATCAGGATAAAGCTGTATTACGGCGTGTTTGAGGAGTTGGATATCATCACCAGAGCCGCCGAGATCATCAACGCCGGCTATGAGATCGTCTGGCTGAGAAAGGCGTGCTCGATGTGCCTGGAGCTGCCCTTCGGCAAGTGGGATATGATACACTTCCACGGCAGGCACTGCATGGAGCGTCAGCCGGAGCGCGTACAGCTGTTCCACGGCATCCACACCCTTGTATCGGGCCGCGGTATGTCCGGGCATCAGCACAATCCTTTCGTCATCCTCTGCGACCGCAACGCTACCGAAGACAGCGGCGCCTGCTACGGCGTGATGCTGATGTACTCCGGCAACCACAAGACCGAGATCGAGCGCGATCAGTTCGACAGCGTGCGCATCGTGACCGGTGTGAGCGACGACCGCTTCCGCTGGGAGCTCGGGTCGGGAGCGTCGTTCTATACGCCCGAGGTCATCCTCTCCTGCGCCGACGGTCTGACGGAGCTCTCTCACAACTACCACCGCGTTATACGCAACAACGTCGTGCGCGGAGAATACAAGCTCAGCCACCGACCGGTGCTGGTAAACAACTGGGAGGCGACCTACTTCGACATCACCGAAGAAAAGGTTCTCGCCATCGCTCAAAAGGCAAAGGAACTGGGCATCGAGATGTTCGTCCTCGACGACGGCTGGTTCAAAAACCGCAACGACGACAACGCCGGTCTCGGCGACTGGATACCCGATACAGAGAAGCTGCCGGACGGCTTGGACGGTCTGATCAAAAAGATCAACGACATGGGGCTGAGATTCGGTCTGTGGATAGAGCCGGAGATGGTCAACGAGGACAGCGACCTCTACCGCGCCCACCCCGACTGGGCGCTGACCGCCCCGAACCGCGCACCTATGATGGCGCGCAACCAGCTTGTCCTCGACCTCTCTCGCAAAGAGGTGCACGAGTATCTCTTTGACACGATCTCGGGACTGCTCGAAAAATACAACATCACCTACATAAAGTGGGATTTCAACCGTCCGATCTCGGATGTATATTCGCACGCTTTCCCCTCCTCCCGTCAGGGCGAGGTGGCTCACCGCTACTATTTGAGCCTGTACGCGCTGTATGAAAAGCTGACCGCTAAATTCCCCCACGTGCTCTTCGAGGGCTGTGCGGGCGGCGGCGGACGCTTCGACGCGGGTATGCTGTACTACAATCCGCAGATATGGTGCTCCGACAACACCGATCCCATCTCGAGGCTGAAGATACAGTACGGCACCTCGTTCGGCTATCCGTCATGCACTGTCGGCGCTCATGTAAGCGCCTCGCCGAACCACCAGACAGGCAGAAAGACTCCGCTGAATACGCGCGGAGTGGTGGCGATGTCCGGAGCCTTCGGCTATGAGCTCGATCTCTCGCAGCTGTCCGACGAAGAATGCGAAGAGATTCGAACCCAGATCAAGAGATACAAGGAGCTCGAGCCGATCATCCACGGCGGCAAAATGTACCGCCTGAGCCAAAAGAGCGACATCACGCACTATATGGCTTGGCAATACGTCAGCCCCGATCAAAGCCGCAGCCTGCTGAACATCGTCGTCACAAATCCTCTGGCGAACTCCGCGCCCGTCCACGTGAAGCTGAAGGGTCTGCTGCCCGAGGCGGTATACTCGGTCAACGGCGAGTTCGAGCTCCTCGGCTCCGCTCTGATGAAGGGCGGCTACACCTTCCCGAGACTGACCGGCGATTATCCGGCGATGCAGCTGGATATTATCCGTGTATAAATCGGCAATTTTGAAAGACTGATTAATAATACAAAAGCGATCCGCACACCTGAGTCATGCGGCGTCGCCCTGATATCAAGGAGTACATATGCAGCCGGAACTGAATTATAAAGAAGCGTTGAAGCTGGGACAAAAGGAAGTCAAAGCCAAGACAGCCAAAAACGAAAGCCCGTATCTCGCCGTTCTGGACGAGATCATCCCGCCCGAAAAATCGCTCTCCGGCATAAGCCTCGGCGTGATACAGATACCGATGTGGTTCATCGTCGGCACCAAGACCGCCGGCAGGGTGAACGCCTTCGCCTCCAACTTCATGCCGCTGCTGGCAGAGAGCACAGAGTTCGCTGCGAAGTGGGAGTCGCTCTACCGCTCGCATATGCTCGAGGGCATCCGCGAGCCGATAAAGGTCTACGAGTACCTCAACCGCTACTACGTCGAGGAGGGCAACAAGCGCGTAAGCGTGCTGAAATACTGCGGCGCCTACAGCATCCCCGCCGACGTCACCCGTATCATGCCCGAGAGGGACAACAGCGAGAAGGTGCAGATCTATCTGGAATATCTTGACTTCAACCGATACAGCAAGGTCAACTACATCGAGTTCAGCAAGCCCGGCGATTACCGCGAGCTGCTCCGCGCTATGGGCAAGCCTCACGACGAGTACTGGAGCATAGACGAACAGCAGCGGTTCTCGAGCGCGTACTACTACTTTGAGAGAGCGTACAACGAGAACGGCGGCGAAAAGCTGAAAACCACCGTCGGTGACGCTATGCTGAGCTACATCCGCGTCTACGGCTACTCACAGCTGCAGAACGAGAGCGAAGCCGAGATCCGCATCAACCTCAAAAAGATGTGGGAGGAGATCGCCCTAAAGGAGAAGGACGACGAGATCGAGCTCAAGACCGCCCCGATAGAGGAGAAGAAGCAGTCGGTGCTGTCAAAGGTGCTGCCAATAGCTAAACCGCCGAGACTGAAAGCGGCGTTCATCTACGACGTTCCCCCGGAGAAATCGGGCTGGGTCAACGACCATGAGCGCGGCAGGATACACGCCCAGACGGTAATGGACGACAAGGTCGATACCATTGTATATATTTGTAAGGAAAACAATTACTCACAAACGCTCGAAAAATCCATCTCCGACGGATGCAAGCTGATCTTCACCACCTCGCCGAGGATGCTGCAGGCGTCTCTCAGAGCGGCTGTGGAGAATCCCGATATCATCATAATGAACTGCTCGCTGAACACCTCGCATCGCTATGTGCGCACCTATTACACGCGGATGTACGAGGCTAAGTTCATCCTCGGGGTGCTCGCGGGCTCGCTCACACAGAGCGGCAGGCTCGGCTATGTCTGCGATTACCCGATCTACGGTCAGATTGCCGGCATCAACGCCTTTGCTCTTGGCGCTCAGATGGCTAACCCACGCTCAAAGGTATATCTGGAGTGGTCGACAGTCAAGGGCGCAAAGGAAGCGGCGCTGTCGCTGAATCGCAGGCACATCCACCTCATATCCTCTCAGGACAACGCCCGCTTTTCGGAGGATGACCGCCGCAGCTTCGGGCTGTCGCACATCGGTCACGACAAGACCGATCTGCTCGCCGTACCCGTATGGAAGTGGGGCGTGTACTACGAGAAGCTCCTGCGCTCGGTGCTGGACAAGACCATCAAGAGCGAGTACATCAATACTGCGCGCGCGCTGAATTATTACTGGGGTATGTCGGCAGGCGTGGTGGATATCGAATATGCTCCGGCTCTTCCGCTTGCGTCGAGGCGGTACGCGGACTTCTTCCGCAGCAGCCTTATCAGCGGCGTGGGCAAGCCGTTTTTGACCCCGTTCTACTCCCAGAGCGGCGAGATCATCGGTTCGCGCCAGAAGGAACTTAGTCTCGAGCAGATCATCAGCATGGATTATCTGGTGGACAACGTCATCGGCAGCATACCGACCTACGACGAGCTGTCCGATAAGGGCAAGGCGACCGTCGACACGGTCGGCGTGAGCCGCGCGAAGCCGAAGACGGAGGATAAAGCATGAAGATACTCGCGATTTCCGACGTCAAGTCCGACAAATACTACGAATACTACAAGCCCGGGATGCTGGATGAATTTGACCTGATACTCTCATGCGGAGACCTCAGACCCGAGTACATCGAATTCTTCGTCACGATGGCGCACTGTCCGCTGGTGTACGTCCACGGCAACCACGACGACAGCTACGGGCGCGACCCCGAGGGCTGTATTTGCGCCGACGATAAGATAGTTGAGGTGAACGGTCTGCGTATCCTCGGTCTCGGAGGCTCCTACTTTTACCGCGAGGGCAAGTATATGTACACCGAGAGGCAGATGAAAAGACGCGTCAGGAGGCTGTGGTATCCGCTGAAAAAGCACGGCGGCTTCGACATCCTGCTGACTCACGCTCCGGCAAAGGGGCTGAACGACTTTGACGATATCCCTCACAAGGGCTTCGAGTGCTTCAACACCCTGATGGAAAAATATGAACCCGAATACTTTATACACGGTCATATCCACCGCAACTACGACTTCCGACTGCCGCAGGTGTGCAGCAAGGGGAATACGACCGTCATCAACGCATATGAATATTGTATAATAGAAACAGATACGAGCCGCAGCTGAGATACTGCGGCTCGTGTTTTTTATGTCTGTAGATTCTTATTGTAACGTCACACATTTCGCGGCGTGTGTTGTCTTTATTCAAGTTTCGGCAAAAAGCCGGTCGAGACCTTTCTCGAGATAGCGGTTCCAGAACCTCCAGTTATGACCTCCCGGTCCCTCTTCATAGATATAGTCCGCGTCATGTTCCTTAAGGAACGAGGCGAACTCGCGGTTGTTCCCGATCAAGGTATCCTCAGTACCGCAAGCCATATAGATCCTTGGTATCTTGACCCCGGCTTTTTCCAGATCGAGATACTGCTTCTCGGGATTGGTATCCGACGTCAGCACCTTATCGGGGTCGCCGAAGATATCGAGCATCATCTGAGGAGGAACCGCGCCGGAAAACTCCGCACCCTTACGGGCGTACTCGCGGATGATCAGCCCCGATGACAGCGCGATGCAGGCGCAGAAGCTGTCGGGATAAGTCAGAGCCGTGTGCAGTGCTCCGAAGCCTCCCATCGAGAGCCCTCCGATGATCGTATTATCTCCTGTCATCTCAATGCGGAACGTATCCCTGATATACTCGGGCAGCTCGCGTCCGATGTACTCGCACCAGTTCGCGCCCTCGTAGCCTTTATCGAGATAAAACGTGTTTCCGACGGTGGGCATGAATACGTTAAGATTGAAGCGTATAGACATCTCCTGAGCCGGGCCGCCGTACAGCCAGTCCGTATCCGTACCGGTCAAGCCGTGAAGCAGGATAAGGTTATAGGTTTTTCTGTCATAATGCCTG
>ONPE01000122.1 GCA_900319615.1 uncultured Eubacteriales bacterium | reverse complement strand
TATATAATATCCGTGCTCGTGCCGCTCGTGCTGGGAGGGCTCGTGGGGCTGGTGACCTCGGGCTCGATGCGCTACGACTCGCTGATACAGCCGCCGCTTGCGCCTCCGGCGCTGCTCTTCCCCATCGCATGGACGATACTGTACGCGCTGATGGGCGTGTCGCACGGGATCCTCAAGGCGAACCGCCTGAGCGACAACGACACCGAGCTTATCTACTACGCGCAGTTATTCGTGAATCTGCTGTGGCCGGTGCTGTTCTTCGTGTTCGAGTGGAGATTAGCGGCGTTCATCTGGATACTGCTGCTCGATGTGCTGGTGATAGTCATGACCGTGCGCTTTTACCGACGCAGCAAGCCGGCAGGACTCTTACAGCTGCCGTATACAGCGTGGGTGCTCTTCGCGACCTATCTCAACCTCGGGGTATGGATACTGAACAGATAAAACAACAGGGGTTGGCTCAAAGCCAACCCCTTTGCCTTACAAGGTATTATCTGCATCGGCTATGCCGGTCTGCACGCCCTTTTTGTTCAGGAAGATGCAGAGCGGTATGCCCAGTATCAGCAGCACCGCGAGCTCGCCCAGAGCGACGCAGCCGCCCTGTATCAAAAAGTCGACGAGGTTGAAGTGCAGATTGCCGATAAAGAAAAAGTCGATCTCAAAGCCGACGATGACGCCGTTGAAGATAGCCGGCATCAGCAGCGCCGCCCACGGGATGTTCTTGATCCTCACGTTTCGCAGCATATACATGGTGATCGCCGCGAGCAGGCTCGCTATCGAGCCGAAGATCATGTCGTAAAAGCCCAGACCCGCGGTAACGGAGCTGATGTTCGCGATGATGCAGCCTATCGTCAGGCCGGGTATAGCCGCCTTGGTGTAGATCGCAAGCACCGTGAGCACCTCGGCTACACGGAACTGCACCGCCATCGACGCCGTGCCCGGGAACAGCAGATTCTGCCCCACGGTCAGGACAGCGTACAGAGCCGCGATGATCGCCGCCTTTGTGATGTACCTCACACGTTCGTTTTTCATATTCTGTTTCTCCTTAGTTTTGATTTAGGCGCGGATCATGCCGAAGAAAACGCCCGCGCCAAGTCAGGATGGTTTCGAACTGACCGAGCGCTATCATATCACAGAAACCGCGAGAAGTCAACAAGCGTTTTTCGCCTTTATACAGGCAAAAATCAACATTTTTCGGCTATCATCGTCAAACGCGGAGAAGACCTCGGCACAGTTGATAAAATAGATCAGTTAACTGTGGTTTTTCTATTGATTTTTACTTACGTATTCACTATAATTTAATTGTATGAATATTTATGAAATTGTCGGGATCGCCGCAGCCCTAAATGCCCGGCGACGATAATAAATATAATGAAAACGGGGTGTTTTTATGAAACGATCATCACTGCGATTCATCAGCCTTATCTGCGCGATCATGCTCTGTCTTACAACGGTGCTTGCCATCGTGCCGATATCCGCCGCCGCGACGGTTTATCTGCGCGGCACCTTCAACGGCTGGGAGAATCCGCCCGAATACGCGATGACCTACGAGAACGGCCGCTACATCATCACGACCCACCTCGATAAAGGCACCTACGAGTATAAGGCGGCTACTCAGGACTGGACGACCTTCCAGGCGCCGGTCGAGGGCAACGAGACCCTTGAGCTCGACTACGACTGCGACGTCACCTTCATCGCCTACACCGACAGCTACATCATCCAGGCTTTCCCCCACTCTTCTCTCGAAGCGGATGTGAACAAGGCTGTCCTGCGCTGCACGTGGATGGAGCACAACGATATCGTGCTCGTCGAGGATAACGGCGTGATGTCCTACCAAAGCCTGTATCCGCTCTATCCCGACTATGCTAAGTGGAACATCATCTCCGACGGTAACGGCGCTTATCATCTGCAGAACGAGGCGACGAAGCATTACGCCGCTCTGAGCGGCAGCTCGGTCGTGTGTATAGCGTCAGCCGACGGAGGCGACACAAGCTGGTATGTCGATACCACCATGGAGGGCGCGCGCTTCATCAGCACGGCGAACAGCAGCGCCGTCATCAATGTCGAGAATCTCTCCGGCAACGCGCAGGCGTCGCAGGTGCCGATGTACTACACGAGCTCACAGTGGAACTTTGAGTACAACTCCTATGACTATCAGCTAAAGCCCGATAAGGTCGTCGACACCGGCTACAACGCCTACGCAAACTCCCCCACCTCTATAACCTCATATATGAACGGCTCGCGCAACACATGGACGCAGTCGAAAAATCTGTCCGCATATCCCGCGTTCAGCGCGCCGAACACTCCCCTTGCGGCGGCTGTATACAATCTCTCTCTCGAGGAGGCTGTCAAGAGCATCCATACCGACGCCTACGGTCAGGTTTTCTACACAGGCACCGCATGGCAGAAGGTATGGACGAGAGATACCGCCCTCTCAAACCTCTATTCGCTCGCGTGGGTTTTCCCCGAGATCAGCTATAACTGCGAGCGCGAGAAGATCAAGACCTCAAACGGCGTCTCTGTCTTTGAGCAGGATACCGGCACAGGCGGCTCCTACCCCGTCTCTACCGACAAGATCATCACTATGCTCTCGGTATGGGAGACCTACCTCACCGACGGCAACACCGATCATCTGAGCTACTTCTACGACGTATGCAGCAACACGATCATGCAGGATATGAACGTGGCATACGATACCGATGCCGGACTCTTCCGCGGCGAGACCTGCGGACTTGACTGGCGCGATCAGACCTACCCCGACTGGACGAGCGAGACCTACGACAGCGGGCTGAGCGTCATCGCCGAGAGCAAGACAGCCTCGGTAAACGCGATCTACTGCCGTGTGCTCGAGATAATGAGCAAGGCCGCAAGGATCCTCGGCAAGGGCGCAGACGCTGAGCAGGCGTGGTCGAGGATGGCAGAAGACCTCAAAGCAAAGATCATCGAAAGACTCTGGAACGACGATATGGGGCTTTACTCCGCATGGGAGTACCCCGAATTCATGGGCAGCGTACTTGCCGAAAAGACCGATGTGCTGGGCAACGGCTTCGCCCTCTGGTTCGACATCGGCAACGATTCTCAGCTCAAACAGATCAGCGAGAACTATCCGCTTGTCCCCTACGGCGCCGACACGGTGTATCCGCAGAAGCAGGGCAAGCTCGCGAACGCAAACAAGATCTACCACAACTTCGGTATCTGGCCGGGCTGGGAGCCTGCCCTCATGGTCGGCGCGTCCTATCACGGCAATAAAAAGGTAGCCGAAGAGATATTCAACTCCAACGTTCGCGGAGCGGCGGTCTCGCTGACTAACAAAGAGGTCATCAACTACCTCACCGGCGAGGGCGTAGCGTCCGATCAGCAGCTCTGGTCCATCGCCGGTACTCTTGCCGGCTACTACCGCGTGATGTTCGGCATGAACTACGACGAGGGCGGCATAACCTTCGACCCCTATATCCCCGACTGGATGGTCGGCCCGTTCGAGCTCTCCAACTTCAAGTACAGAGGCTCCACCCTCAAGATCAAGCTCTCGGGCAAGGGCGATACCGTAGCCTCCTTCAAGGTCGACGGCGTTGAGAAGGATATCGAGAGCTATGTCTTCCCCGTGAACAGCACCGGCAGCCATACCATCGAGATCGTGATGGCTGACAGCGATACCACTTACATCTGCAACAAGTCCGAGGACAATCTCGTGGTCTGCCCCGAGATGCCCACCCTCGGCTATGCAGGCGGAAGGCTGCGCTGGAGCACCCAGAGCGGCGTTACATACAAGCTGTGGACAGGCAGCGAGTATATCGACGTAAGCGGCGGCAGCTATGCCGTTGACCCGAGCGTCTACGGCTGCTACAGCCTGATGGCGGTATCGGCAGACGGAGTATGCTCCGAGCTCAGCAAGCCGATCGTGATCAGCCCCGACAGGATACAGCTCGAGGCTGAGAACGGCAGCGTATCGAGCAGCAGCCTTATCTCTAACGGCTATGTCATCGACAGGCGCTCGCGCAGCGCGGAGCTCACCCTGAGCGTCGATATCAGCAAAAAGGGCAAATACCTGCTGAGCGGCATCTACAACAACCCCGGCGACGCCACCTCCGGCGTGAGCTGCGCCATCCGCTCCGTCTATGTCGACGGCGTGGATATGGGCTCGCTGGTGTTCCCCGAGGTCTACAGCGAGCACAAGGATCAGACAAGCACCCACCTCACGCTCGACCTCGATGCAGGCGCACATACGATCAAGGTCTTCTATGATTCCGCTAACTGGTACGACCGCAACATGAGCATCTCGAACAACAACGTCGAGTACAATTACTTCATCCTCGACTATGCAGGCACCGGAGCTCCCGAGCCCACCGAACCGCCTACAGAGGCTCCGACAGAAGCTCCGACGGAAGCTCCCACCGAGGCGGCATGGTACATCCTCGGCGACGCCGACGGCGACGAATTTGTCGAGATCATCGACGCCACCGTATTGCAGCGTTTCCTTGTAGGCGTCAGGGTCAACTTTACAGAAGCAGAGCTCATGAGAGCCGACGTAGATATGGATGAAGAGCTCTCGATCTTAGACGCGACCCTTATCCAAAGATACTGTGCGCAGATACCCACAAAATTCGCCATCGGCGAACGGGTATACATTTGACGGTATCCGAAACAATAATAGTATAACAACAGGTCAGGTATGACGGTATGTCGTACCTGACCTGTTTTGCAACACTGCAAGATACGATCTGCGGATCGCCTTTATTCATATCACATTTTTCTGAGATACTCCGAGTATACAGCTCGTTTTTGAGCATAGATCCATCATTTTTAAAAAAATTTCAAAAAAAATGAAAAAAATCGAAA
>ONPE01000037.1 GCA_900319615.1 uncultured Eubacteriales bacterium | reverse complement strand
AGTACATCGACGCGTCCAACACCGCGACCCAGTTCCGCCATTCGATGAAGTTCGACGAGAAGAAAGGCTTCTCTCCGATAAACAGATTATAATAGTATAAGCAGGCTGTTTTGTATATCAAAGCAGCCTGTTTTTATCTTATACTAATTTCAAATAAAACCCTTTAACATCTATTGCTTTATAATTGTAATTAGTATCAGCGTCATTCCGGGGAGTGCATTGTATATTACCCCATTTTTTCCATAGCTGTTCTGTTTCATCCGGCGGATGCGACTGTCCATATAGGTAATCCTCGTTCTATGGTGGTTGATTATCAGAACTTCTGTATTGTATTCTTTGGCTGAGTATCAACTGTGAAGTGTCGCGCCGTCGGTGACATATCTCAGCGCTGTGATCAGTTGTGCTTTCGATAAAATGTACGTAACAGTATGGTGTAATAAAAGACCGTGCTCAAAAATGAGCAGAGAGTCTGAAACGGCTTCGTTATTATACCTAAAATTTTTTGAGGCTTTTAATGATATTAAACAAATCGCCGATACAGTGAAAGAAAATGCTCAATTTTGCTTGACTTTGATTGCCTGAGTGTTATAATTTGAGCAAAGAGGTGAGTAGTGTGCTGACCGAGGAAAGATACCAACTCATTTTACAGCTTTTGGAGGACAGGAACGCCGTCACGGTGTCGGAGTTATCCGGGCTTTTGCATATCTCCGAGTCCACCATCAGACGCGATCTCAACGCCCTTGCCGAGATGGGCAAGCTGAATAAGGTGTTCGGCGGAGCCACGGCTCTGACCCGCAGCTCGGGTATCTTTGAAACAGACGTCGCCAACCGCGCGACCACCATGAGCGAAGAGAAGACCGTTATCGCCAGATACGCCGCTACGCTTATACACGACGACGATTTCGTCTTTATCGACGCGGGTACCACCACCTCGCGGTTCATCGACTTCATCGAGAACAAGCGCGCCACCTATGTCACCAACGGCATCATCCACGCGCAGAAGCTGATCAAAAAACAGCTCAACGCATATATCATCGGCGGCAAGATAAAGCCGCTCACCGAGGCAGTCGTAGGCTCCACCGGTATAAGCAACCTCGAGGGGCTGAACTTCACCAAAGCCTTCATGGGCACCAACGGCATCGACCTCACCGCCGGCTTCACCACGCCGGATATAGACGAGGCGCGCATCAAGTCGACAGCCGTAAGGCAGAGCTACATGACCTTCGTCCTTGCAGACCACACCAAGTTCCGCAAGGTGTGCGCCGCGACCTTCGCACCTTTAAAGATAGGCTGCATCATCACCGACGCCTGTCCGGATAATAAATACAGTGAGAAAACTATCGTTAAGGAGGTAACGAAATGATTTATACAGTGACACTGAGCCCGTCGATCGACTATATTGTCCGCCTGAGCAATATGCGGTTCAACGTGACCAACCGTACCGACAGCGAAGAATTCTACTTCGGCGGCAAGGGCCTCAACGTATCACAGGTGCTTGCAGAGCTCGATCTTGACAGCACTGCTCTCGGCTTCATCGCGGGCTTCACCGGCGACGCCATCGAGAAGGGCATCAAGAACAGCCGCATCCGCACCGACTTCATCCGTCTGAGCGAGGGCTTTACACGTATCAACATCAAGATCAAGGCAGGCGGCGAGACCGAGGTGAACGGTCAGGGTCCCGATATCCCCGAGGAGGCGCTTGAGGCTCTGATGAAGAAGCTCGACGCCATCCGCGACGGCGACACCCTCGTGCTCGCAGGCTCCATCCCCAAGACCTGTCCCGACGACGTCTATGAGCGTATGCTGGAGCGCGTCAAGGACAGGGATATCATGATCGTGGTCGACGCGACAAAGCAGCTGTTGGTCAACTCGCTCGCTTGTCATCCCTTCGTGATCAAGCCCAACCGTCTGGAGCTCTCCGAGATTTTCCACGCTGAGGTAGAGACAGACAAGGACGTCGAGAAGTACGCTCGAAAGCTGCAGGAGATGGGTGCGCGCAACGTCATCGTTTCCCTCGGCAGAAAGGGCGCCTTCCTGCTCGATGAGAACGGCGAAACACACACCTGCGGCGTTCTCAAGCAGCCCGTGCTCAACACCGTCGGCGCAGGCGATTCTATGGTAGCGGGCTTCATCGCCGGCTATCAGAAGACAGGAGACTACGGATATGCTCTCAAGCTCGGCAGCGCTTGCGGCAACGCTACTTCGTTCCTCCCGGGACTCGCTACAAGAGAGAAGATCGACGAGGTTCTGGCAAAGCTGTAAACCACACGTTCGCTCGATACTGGTGTCAGGTGAATGCTCCATGAAACGGAGATATCAAAACAGGATTTTTTATCGGCGGCAAGGTTCGAAGCAATGTGCCGGTATTTATCAAAAGCATCAATACATTACAAATAAAATGAAAGGAGAGTATTTATGCGAATTACTGATTTGCTGAAACCGGAAGCCATAAAGCTGAATACTTCGGTTTCATCAAAGGCGGCTGCTATCGACCAGCTGGTAGCCCTGCACGACAAGGCGGGCAACCTTAAGGACGCAGCCGCGTACAAGGAGGGTATCCTCAAGCGTGAAGAGATGGGTACCACCGCCATCGGTATGGAGGTAGCCATCCCCCATGCCAAGAGCGCAGCTGTCAAGGCTCCCGCTCTCTCGGCTATCACGGTTCCCGCCGGTGTAGACTATGATTCTCCCGACGGCGCACCCTGCAAGCTGATCTTCATGATCGCCGCTACTTTGGACGGCGACGTACACCTGGAGGTTCTCGCAAGGCTGATGCAGATGCTCATGCACGAGGATTTCACGGATAAGCTCAAGGCTGCAAAGACTCCCAAGGAGTTCCTCGATATCATCGACAAGCAGGAGAGCGCTCAGTTCCCCGAGGAGGGCGCAGCTCCCGCAGCTGCTAAGAAGAACGGCTATCAGGTACTCGCCGTAACAGCCTGCCCGACCGGTATCGCTCACACCTACATGGCTGCCGAGGCTCTGCAGAAGGCAGGCGACAAGATGGGCGTTTCCATCAAGGTCGAGACCAACGGCTCCGGCGGCGCAAAGAACGTCCTCACAGCTCAGGAGATCGCCGACTGCGACGGCATCATCATCGCTGCAGACAAGAGCGTCGAAACAGCACGCTTCGACGGCAAGCCCGTTTATTCCACCAAGGTCGCCGACGGCATCCATAAGCCCGAGGAACTGATCAACAAGATCGTCAATAAAGAAGTACCCGTTTTCCACAGCGACAAGAAGGCTGCCGCATCCACCTCCGTAGAGGGCGAGAGCTTCGGCCGCAAGCTGTATAAGCACCTGATGAACGGCGTATCCCATATGCTTCCGTTCGTCGTAGCAGGCGGTATATTCATCGCTATCGCATTCCTGATCGACGCCGCTATGGGCGCTCCGCAGGACGGCAACTTCGGTTCCGCTACACCTGTTGCCGCATGGTTCAAGACCATCGGCGGCGTGGCGTTCAACTTCATGCTCCCGATCCTCGCCGGCTTTATCGCCCAGTCCATCGCTGACCGTCCCGGTCTGCTCGTCGGCTTTGTCGGCGGCTCGCTGGCTGCTGCCGGCGCCACCTTCGCCGCTCCCGGCGGTGACTCCACCTCCGTCTCGGGCTTCCTCGGCGCTCTGCTCGCAGGCTTCATCGCAGGCTGGCTGATGAAGATGCTCGAGAAGCTGTGCGACCATCTGCCTCGTGCTCTTGAGGGTATCAAGCCCGTACTCATCTATCCGCTCGCCGGACTCGGCATTGTCGGCGTGATGATGTGCGCCGTCAACCCGATCATGGGCGTCATCAACAACGCTCTGACCAACGGCGTTACCGCTATGGCTGCAAATCCTGCCCTCATCGTTCCGCTGTGCGCTCTGCTCGCCGGCATGATGGCTATCGACATGGGCGGCCCCTTCAACAAGGCTGCTTACGTCACAGCTGCAGGTCTGCTTGCTAACTCTCCCAACACCGCTACCTTCATGATCATGGCTGCAGTTATGATCGGCGGTATGGTTCCCCCGATCGCTATCGCTCTGTCCACCACCTTCTTCAAGAGCAGATGGACCGAGGAAGAGAGAAAGAACGGCCCCGTCAACTACATCATGGGTCTGTCCTTCATCACCGAGGGCGCTATCCCTTACGCTGCGGGTCATCCGCTGCAGGTCATCCCGTCCTGTATCGTAGGCTCCGCCTGCGCCGGCGCTCTGTCCGCGCTCTTCGGCTGCACCCTGATGGCTCCTCACGGCGGTATCTTCGTACTGCCCACCATCGGCAACCCGCTGATGTACTTCCTCGCTCTGGTTATCGGCTCGGTTATCGGTATGCTCATGCTGGCTATCCTGATGAAGCCGATCAAGGCAGAAGCCTGATAATAGAATTACTGTTGAGGTTTCATCCCTCGCAAATTAACCCGGAAGGAGAAATGCTTTATGGTATCAAAAAAAGTAACTATCGTTAACGCTCAGGGCTTCCATATGCGCCCGGCGTCAACCTTCGCAAATTCTCTCGCTAAGTACGCCTGCGACGTTACCCTCAGGGTCAACGGTAAGGACGTCAACGCCAAGAGCCTCATGAACATCATCGCTGCCTGCATCAAGTGCGGCAACGAGGTCGAGGTCATCTGCGACGGCGCCGACGAAGAGGCGGCTCTCGCAGAGGCAACCGCTATGATAGAGAGCGGCTTCGGCGAATAAGATCAACTGTCATTGCGAGGGGCTTCAGCCTTGCGGCGATCTCGACCGATCCCGGTTGGATGCAGCGTGGGCTTTTGCTCCTCGCAATTCGATTTTGACAAAGAGGTGATTAAATTATGAAAGGATTAGGAGCTTCCGAAGGCTATGGCATCGGCAGAGTCATGCTCGTAGTCGAACAGAAGCTTGAATACACCCCCAAGGAGGTAGCCGATGTAGAGGCTGAGCTCGGGCGCTTCCGCAGCGCCGTGGATCAGTTCGTGGCAAATACCTTTGAGCAGGCCGACGCCGTGCGCAAGTCCGCAGGCGATAAAGAGGCTGAGATCTTAGAGGGTCACGTAGCTATCATCAGCGACCCGTTCATGAAGGGCGAAATAGAGAATCTGATAAAGGCTCACCAGTGCGCCGAGGCGTCCGTAGAGCAGATCTGTCAGATGTTCATAGATATGTTCGCGGCTACCGGCGACGAGCTCACCATGCAGCGCGCCGCAGACGTCAAGGATATCCGCGACAGCATCCTGTCCATCCTGCTGGGCGTTCAGGAGATCAAGATCAGCGACGCCCCGGCCGGAACCATTCTTGTCGTGCACGAGCTCACGCCGTCCATGACCGCCGGCATCAAAAAGGAGAACATCGTCGGTATCATCACCGAGACCGGCTCCCAGACCTCCCACTCCGCTATCCTGGCGAGAGCTATGGAGATCCCCGCCGTGCTCAGCGTGCCCAACGCTCTGTCTCAGCTCAGCACCGGCGAGCAGGTCATCGTAGACGGCAACACCGGCGACGTCGTCACGGCTCCCGACCCCGACGTTATCGCCGAGTACACCGCCAAGCGCGACACCTATCTGCGCGAGAAGCGCGAGCTCGAGCTCTATCGCGGCAAGCCCACCGTCTCCGCGTCCGGCGAAGAGTATGAGCTGTGCTGCAACATCGGCACCCCCAAGGACGCAGCTAAGGCTATGGAGAAGGACGGCGAGGGCGTAGGCCTGTTCCGCACCGAGTTCCTCTTCATGGACAGGACGTCCCTGCCCACCGAGGACGAGCAGTTCGAGGCGTACAAGACAGCAGCCGTGGTGCTCAAGGGCAAGCCCCTGATCATCCGTACCCTGGATATCGGCGGCGACAAGGAGATCCCGTATCTCGGTCTCGAGAAGGAAGAGAATCCCTTCATGGGCTTCCGCGCGATCAGATATTGCCTCAAGAACCGCGATATGTTCAAGTCGCAGATCAAGGCGATCCTCCGCGCGTCCGCTTTCGGCGACGTCCGCATCATGTTCCCGCTGATCACCGCCGTCGAGGAGCTCCGCGCAGGTAAGGCTCTTGTCGAAGAGGCTAAGAGCGACCTCAGACTCTCCGGTATCGCGTTCAACGAGAACATCCCCGTAGGCGTTATGACTGAGACCTCCGCGTCCGGCGTCATCGCCGACCTGCTGGCTAAGGAGAGCGACTTCTTCTCCATCGGCACCAACGACCTGACCGGCTACACCATGGCGTGCGACCGCGGCAACTCCGACGTAGGCTATCTGTATTCGCCGTTCCAGCCATCCGTACTGCGCCTGATAAAGCGCATCATAGAGTGTGGTGTCGAGGCCGGCATACCCGTCGGTATGTGCGGCGAGGCTGCCGCCAACCCGATGATGATACCGCTGCTGATCAGCTTCGGTCTGACCGAGTTCTCGGTATCCGCCGTATCGGTTTTGAAGGTTCGCAAGTGCATCGCCAAGTGGACTAAGGCGGAGGCTGACGAGGTCGCCGCAAAGGTCATGGAGATGTCCACCGAAAAGGAAGTTACGGATTATCTGAAATCCGTTGTATAATCAATTATTGAAGAGCACGGGAGCCCTCCCGTGCTCTTTTAGTACACCATACTCTTTTAGTACACCATACTCTTTTAGTACACCATACTGTTTTGTTTGATATTATCGGATAGGTATTTATCACAGCGTTGAGATTTAATTCCGACGGCTCCCTATCACACCTTTCCGAGTGAACCATATGTACACATCCCAACGCCGGATTATAGTCAATACGGTTTTTGCAAAACATTTCAAAGCGATCCTTTATATTCACATCCAAACGTTGATTTATAGCCGAAATGGTTTTTGCAAAACATTTCAAAGCGATCCTTTATGTTCACATCCAAACGTTGATTTATAGCCAAAATGGTTTTGCAAAACGTTTCAAAGTAATCCTTTATGTTCACATCCAAATGCTGATATATAGCCAATACGGCTCTCTGCCAAACTTTTCA
This sequence comes from uncultured Eubacteriales bacterium, assembly GCA_900319615.1. Taxonomy (GTDB): domain Bacteria; phylum Bacillota; class Clostridia; order Oscillospirales; family Acutalibacteraceae; genus Ruminococcoides. The sequence continues at coordinate 4,919 of ONPE01000037.1, read as the reverse complement.
AAGTAAGGTGTATGGATCAAATCCCAAAGCAGTGATCTATTTGACGTCTGACAACAACAAGCAAAATAGTATGGAGTATAAAAAGGCGTTTTGCACAAAAATCAAAAGCAATCTTTGTGTATTTTTACTATCCGCGCAATGGACATCTTTTTACAGATATATTATACTTTAGTTGGTGAATAACCGAAATTTTCCTTTGAAAAAAAAGGTGATATATATGGCAGAACAATATTATAAGGACGCCTTGAAGCTCGGTCTCAAAGACCTCGCCGCACATCCCGAGGGTCTCCCGGTACTCGACGAGATCCTTTCCGAGGACAAGGCTGCTTCCACCGTGAATCTCGGCTTGGTGCAGATACCGCTCGCGTTCATCGTCGGCACCCGTACAGGCGGTAGGTCTACAGCTTTCGCGTCCAACTTCATGCCGGTTCTGGAAGAGAACACCGAGTTCGCCGTCAAGTGGCAGCATCTCAGCGAGGCGCACATCACCGAGGGCATCCGCGACCCGATAAAGGCGTATGAATATATGAACCGCTTCTATGTCCTCGAGGGCAACAAGCGCGTCAGCGTGCTCAAGTTCTTCGGAGCCGATACCATCGAGGCAGTCGTCACGCGCATACTCCCCGAGCGCGACGGCAGCGACAAAGTCGAGCTTTATTACGAGTTCGTCGCCTTCTACAAGATATCGAAGATCAATTTTGTCGAGTTCAGCAAGCGCGGCTGCTACAACGAGCTGCTCACGGCTCTCGGCAGGGAGCTCGATCAGGAGTGGGAAGAGGACGACCGCCGCACCTTCGCCGCGGCATTCTATAAATTCAAGAAAGCATATCTGAGCAGCGGCGGCGACAAGCTGCAGTCCACCATCGGCGACGCTCTGCTCAGTTATATCCAGATATACAGCTACGACGAGCTTATCGAAGCCGACCCCAACGAGATCAAGAAGAAGCTCAAGCTGATGTGGGAGGACGTCCAGCTCAAGGATGAGGAAGAGCCCATCGAGCTCAAGACCGATCCGCCCGAAGAGGCTCCCAAGCAGAGCCTCATATCCCGCGTGCTCAGCTCCGGGCCCGATACTCTGCAGGTGGCGTTCGTCTACGACGGCACGCCCGTGCGCTCCGGATGGGTGCACGAGCACGAAGAGGGCAGGCTCTATGTGCAAAAGCGCTTTGAGGACAAGATCGACACCGTGACCTATCCCAACGCCCTCGAGGGCGATCCCTACGAGGTGATATTGCAGGCGATCGAGGATGGCTGCACGGTAATCTTCACGACCTCGCCGCGCCTTATCAAGGCGAGCGTCCGCGCGGCTGTAGAGCATCCCGAGGTCATCATTCTCAACTGCTCTTTGAACCTCAGCCACCGCTATATCATGACCTACTACGCCCGTATGTACGAGGCTAAGTTCATCCTCGGCGCCGTTGCCGGTACTCTGTCCGACAGCGGTAAGCTGGGCTATGTCTGCGACTATCCGATCTTCGGTCAGATAGCCGGTATAAACGCCTTTGCCTTAGGCGCCCAGATGACCAACCCCAACGCCCATGTCTATCTCGAGTGGTCGTCCGTCAAGGGAGCCGACGGCGCTAACAAGGCGCTTGCAGAGAGGGACATCCACTTCATCTCCGCGCAGGATACGTCGAGGTTCCTCGCCGACGACCGCGACACCTACGGTCTGTCTTACGTCAAGGGCGATACACCGACGCCGCTCATCAACTCCGTCTGGTGCTGGGGCGTGTATTATGAGAAGATAATCAGCCGTATACTCGACAAGAGCCTGCAGGCAGAGTACAACAGCTCCGATAAGGCGCTGAACTACTATTGGGGTATGTCCACCGGCGTGGTCGACGTCTGGTGCTCGCCCAATCTCAAATTATCCACATACCGCTTTGTCGATTTCCTCAAAGAGAGCATCAAGCAGAATATCTGTATCCCGTTCCTCACTCCGCTTGTCACCCAGAGCGGCGAGCTGATCGGCGCGGATCAGAAGGCTCTGACCCTCGAGCAGATCATCAACATGGATTACCTTGTAGAGAACGTTATCGGCGAGATACCCAAGTACAACGAGCTCAACCCGATGGGCAAGGCGACCGTCGACTCTGCCGGTATCGAAAAAGCGCAGAACGCCGTTCAGGAGCCCGAGAAGAAAGCCGGTGAACAGGCATGAGGATACTTGCCGTTTCCGATAAAAGATCGCCCTCCCTGTACGACTACTACAGCGAGGGCAAGCTCAGCGGCTTCGACCTGATACTCGGCTGCGGCGACCTCGACGGCGATTATCTCGAGTACCTCATGACTATGGCGAACTGTCCGCTCGTGTACGTCCACGGCAACCACGACGATAACCGCAGTAAGGAGCCCCTCGGCTGTATCTGTGCTGATTTTAAGGTCGTCGAGGCTGCGGGGCTGAGGATATTCGGTTTGCCCGGCAGCTACAAGTACCGCGACGGCAAGTATATGTATTCCGAGCGCAGGATGAAGCGCAAGATATTGCAGAAGTGGCCCGGGCTCAGGATGAAGGGCGGCTTCGATATCCTGCTGACCCACGCTCCGGCGAGGCACCTCAACGACCTCGAGAACATACCGCACCGCGGCTTCGAGTGCTTCCATCTGCTGCTCAACAGATTCCGTCCCAAGCTGTTTGTGCACGGGCACGTTCACCGCGATTACGCCCACGGCATCCCTCAGCGCACCGACCACAATGGCACGCTGGTCGTCAACGCCTGCGATCACGCGGTGATAGAGATACCATAATAATCATATTCATTAAAAAACTTTAACATTTATTAAAAATAGTCATTGCGAGGGCTTTAGCCCGTGGCAATCTCAACATATTAAAAAGGGTACAATGCTGCTTGCAGCGGAAGTGCCCGCAAGGGAGGATTTATCCTCTTAGGTTAATACCCCGCCCGAGCATAGCGAGGGTAAAGTGTCCGGCGGACACTTTAGTGCTTGCACCGGGGAAGTTTATTGCGTTATATTCCGTAATTTATTTTTCTTTTATAATGGAATAGTATTAAAAAAATACGCCGTGAAGAGGGCATTACCTTCTCCACGGCGTTCTTATCTTTTATTAGATTATTTCAGAGCAGCTTCGATAACTCCGTTGATCTCGGACGCCTTGTCGCTGATGACCAGCCATACGTAGTTGCCTGCCTGCTTTACGGAGCAGCCTTCGATCATGGCTACCTGATCTGCGTCGTAGCTCTTCGCTGTGCTGAGCTGGCTGTCGAGGTGAGCCTGAAGAGCAGCTGCAATCTTGGTCGCGGCGTCAGCGTCGTTGCCTTCTACCATTACGACCTCGGTGTACTGAGAAGCGGCTGTAGAGAGCTCGCCTGCAAACTGCTTTACCTCATCCTCGCCGATGGTGTAGTAGCGGTTGAGCGACTTTGCGTCGTCGAGACTCTTCAGACCTTCAAGACCGAACTGGCTGTTGACGGTATCGAGTACGGATTTGAGATCGACGTTCTTTGCGGAGCCGCCGCAGGCTGTGAATACTGCCGCCATCATAAGAGCAGCTAAAACTAATGCTATTATTCTTTTCATAAAAATACCTCTTTCTGTTTTTGTGCCCCTATTATAGCGCATTGTTTTGTGCAAATCAATTATTGTATCAATTTTGTAGTATTCAGGTTGCAGCGACTCTTAAAACATATCGCCTGCAAAGAGCAGCATTTGCAGCCGTTATGATAAGGCACAATCTGTTATTGTGTTTTCTGCAGTATTGTGATATTATGGTTGCGAAAGCGGTGATATTATGAACGACAGCATTATTGTTAACGGTATCGAGATGGATTACATCCGCTTCGGCACGGGGGAGAGGATCTTCGTCATCCTGCCCGGAGTAGATACAAAGAGCATCCTCAACTCGGCTATGGCGATCGAGGCGGGCTACCGGGCTTTTGCAAAGAGCTACACCGTCTATGTCTTCGACAGACGGAAAAATATGCCCGATGATTATACGATCCGCGGGATGGCGTCAGATACAGCCGAGGTCATGACCGCGCTGGGGTTGAGGGACGCCGATATCTTCGGCGCGTCACAGGGCGGCATGATGGGTATGTGCATCGCGATAGATCACCCCGGGCTCGTGCGCAGGCTGGTCGTCGGCTCATCCTCGGCGCGTATCACCCCCGAGATCAACGAGGGCACCAAGCGCTGGATAGAGCTCGCTGAGCGCGGCGATATGACGGCTCTCACCGCCGATTTCGTCGACAATCTGTATTCCGAGGAGACTATCGGCAAGTACAGGGATTTTTTGATCAGCGCGACATCGACCGCTTCATCATACAGGCTAAGGCGATCGAAGACTTCGATATCTATGATGAATTGGATAAGATCAAGTGCCCGACCCTCGTGATAGGTTCAGAGGGCGACAAGCTCCTGCCTGCTTCGTGCTCGCGCGAGATCGCGGAGAAGATCGGCTGCGAGCTGTATCTCTACGGCGAGGAGTACGGCCACTGCGTGTTCGATGAAGCGCCGGATTACAAGCAGAGATTACTCGACTTCTTCAATAAGTGATAAATTGTCATTGCGAAGGGCTTTAGCCCTGTGGCAATCTCAACCGATTAATAATGATCCATTATAATTCTGTAAACGAATATTATAAGAAAAAGTTCGGCAAAAAGGTCTACAAGCTGTCGATAAGCGGCGGCATGACCTGCCCCAACCGCGACGGCACCCTCGATACGCGCGGCTGTATCTTTTGCAGCGGCGGAGGCTCCGGTGAGTTCGCCGAGTCCTGCGCTATGTCGATCCCGGAGCAGCTCGAGCACGCGAAGCTCCGCGTGCAGTCGAAGATCACCGACGGCGCGTACATCGCGTATTTTCAGCCGTTCACCAACACCTACGCCCCGGTCGATAAACTGCGCGCGCTGTTCGAAGCGGCGATATCTCCCGATTACATCGTCGGCCTGAGCGTCGCC
>ONPE01000098.1:1892-7590 GCA_900319615.1 uncultured Eubacteriales bacterium | reverse complement strand
TTAGGAATTAGGAATTAGGAATTGAGGGCGGGCTCTTCCTCAGCCGGAGACGGCACCCCTCTGTCGCTTCGCGACACCTCCCCCACGGGGGAGACCCCCTCACCCGATTCTATAGAATCTCTATAAAAAGTTTGTATCACACAAAAACGCTCGCGAAACAGAGTCGCGAGCGTTGTTCTTTTATGTAGTTATATAAATTCAAAAGCCGTCAGGCTTTCCCACAACTCCTAACTCCTCACTCCTAACTCCTAATTCAAAAACGTCGGTACTATCTCCCAATGCTGTGATTAATACCTCTTAGATAATACCTGACATAAAAGTATGGTGTACTAAGACGCTCGCGTCCGGGACATGAGGAGGGAGCCGTTTTGCTTGAGCCAGCGGTTCCACTTGTCATACTCGGGATACACGGAGCGGACGAGCTCATAGAATCGAGGGGAGTGGTTCATCTCGCGCAGGTGGCACAGCTCATGCACTATCACGCTGTCGATGACCTCGGGCGGCGCGAGCATGAGCAGGATGTTGAAGTTGAGGTTCTTCTTTGCGGAGCAGCTCCCCCACCGTGTCTTTTGCATACGCAGGGTGATCCGCCCGTAGCTCAGCCCCATAAGGCGTGCGTAGTGATCCACCCTGCCGGGGATGTAATCAAGGGCGCGGACTTTCAGTTCGGCGAGCTCTTCGTCGGTCAGCTTGGGCACAGACTCTCTTTCGGCGCGGCGGGCATCGACCTTTTTGCGCTGTTTTTGTATCCAGTCGGCGTGCTTTGCTACAAAGGCGTCGGCTTCTCTCTTCGAGGTACGCAGCGGAGCGCGGACGATCACGCCGTCCTCCCTGATCTCTATAGCTATTGTTTTTCGTCTTGACTTAATAAGCGTGTATTCCATGTCTTCACATACAACGGGCGCCTCCTGAGAAGCGCCCATTTTCATTAATATAATACTTTTGTGTTTATGCGATCAGGATGGATAGATCTCTTCTACATTAACGCGATAAGCGATCTCCATCTCTGCAAGGTAGCGCTGGATATATGTCGCATCGAGGATATCCAGCTCGCCGTCGGAGTTGATGTCGCCGCGGATCACGGCTCTGTCGTCGAGATTGATCGCAAAATCAGCCGACTTGCGCAGTATCAGCACAGCGTCTATGGAGGCGACCTCCTCGTCGTCGTCAACGTCGCCGATGAGGTATGTTTCGCCGACGACAAAGTCCACGCTGTAGGCGTTGTTGAAGAAATATGCCTCGTTGACCGTATGCTCGGGGTTGACCTCGACCGTCAGGGTGTATCTGCCGGGGGCGATATTTTTCGTCAAGCTCAACGGGCTTTGCAGGAATATATTGACCATCTGCCCGATGTTGACGTTGTTGCCCAAGCTAAATGATGTGGTTTTGCTGGTATGCTTCTGCAGGTCGTCAAGAGTATAGCTTAGCTTGAGGCTGCCCTGATAAGCGACGTCGCTGATATTGGTGAAATACGGGCAGAAGTACAGATCCGAGCCGGCGGGGAAAGCGGTTATCAGGCTCTCTTTGTCGGAGGAGTCCGCTGTCAGGCTGAAGGGCTCCATCGCGAGGTCGGGATCCGAGGTGCGGTTAAGGGACGCCGAGGCGGAGGTCTCCTTCGCGATCTCGGGGCTGTAGGAGCGCAGGGTGACAGCCTCAAACAGAACGCCTATCTGACTGTAGCCGTAGTCGAACCAGTAGGTATCGTAGCCATCCTGCTCGATGGGCTCGAGGGCGTAAGCCTCCAGCAGATCGGGGGCGTCGCGTCGCTCCGTTACATAGGAGCCGGAGTCGGAGTCGGTGATTATCACGGTCTTGAAGTGAGCCTTGTCGGTCATGGGATAAGCGGTATCGGTGACGAAGCCCCAGCAGGTCACCGCGTGACCGGACTGCTGTTCGCCGTTGATGTAAATCTCAAGATTGAGCGAGGCTCCGCAGCCGGACTTCAGCTTCATGAGCAGCTTTGCCACGCCGTCGGCGCCGGCTTCCGTGAGGTCGAACTGGTCGGTGATGGCATTGAAGTCGTACTCAGGGAGATATCTGCCGCTGTTCGGATAATTCTTGACCTTCGGGAAAGAGGAGGAGTTAGAGGCATAACGCCCCATGTCCATGCCGTTGAAGAACCATCCGAGCCCGTAGTAGGCGTTGCCGCCCTTGTTCTCAAAGGAGTTGATGAACAGCTCGAAGAGGTCGTCGGGATCGCTGATGCCTGCCTGCGCGCCCCAGCCGGTATAGGCGAGGATGTTGGAGGTCGACGCAGCCCAGCACATATCGTCGTCGTCATCGTCGGTGTAGGTCTTCTCGGTGTCGATAAAGCCGAGATCCGCGAGGGTGAAGCTCTCGCCCGACTCGTAGCTTTCAAATACGGCGGTCTGTATCTCGGAGATGTTATCGCTTGTCAAGCCGGCGATGAACACTCTCTCGGTGGTGCCGGGGATGGCGAAATCGGCGGTGTACATACCGTTATCGGTAACGTCGCTGAGGCTCCCGAAGGGCTGCACAGCGGCGCTGCGCCTGACCTCGAGGACAGGCTCGCCGTCTTCGGTCAGGACGTAGTTGTCGAGACCGTCGAGATCATCCTGAACGATATCCTCGATCTCAAGCTCCATGACCTTGGGCTTGGGGGTGGGTACGGTGCCTGCGACCGCGGCGGTCGATCCGATCAGGCAGATAACGAGTAGTACGGCTAAGATTGCTATTGATTTTTTCATGTTTCTCATCCTTTTTGCTATGGTCTATAGGGTGATTGTTCGGACTTTTATCAAATGAGGACGTATCCTCTTGAAAACGGTTTTATACTATGCGGATATTCAGGGTATCGGTGCCGGAGGTGGGCACGGTCTTGTTGGAGCTGATGATGACCACGGTGTCGCCGGGCTCGACGATGCCGGAGGACAGCGCCTTATCGACAGCCTGCAGGGTGATCTCGTCGGATGACTGCTTCTCTTCGCCGAGCATCGGGAAAACACCCCAGCTCAGGCAGAGCTTGCGGCACACCTGCTCGCTTGTAACAACGGCGATGATCGGGCAGCTCGGGCGGCAGCGAGCCATGGCTCTTGCTACGGCGCCGGTCTTGCTCTCGGCTATGATAGCCTTTGCGCCGATGTTCTCGGCTACAGCCTTTGCAGCCTCGCAGATGTTCTCGCGGAAGGCGGTCAGATCGGTCTGAGTCGCCGAGGCTCCGCGCAGAAGCATGAGGTTCTCGTGCTTTTCAGCCTCGGTGCATATATCGTTGAGCGCTGCTACGGACTCTACGGGATACTGGCCTGCGGCGCTCTCGCCCGAGAGCATAACAGCCGATGTGCCGTCGTAAACGGCGTTAGCGACGTCGGATATCTCGGCACGGGTCGGGCGGATGTTGGTGGTCATGCTGTCGAGCATCTGGGTGGCGGTGATAACGTACTTGCCGGCGAGCACACACTTGCGGATGATCATCTTCTGGATCTCGGGCAGCTTGATGAACGGTATCTCTACGCCCATGTCGCCGCGCGCCACCATGACGCCGTTGCTGACCTCGATGATGCGGTCGATATCGTCCACGCCGCTCTGGTTCTCGATCTTGGAGATTATCTCTACATCCTCATAGCCGAGGCTGTCTACATAGTCGCGCAGCTTGATGACGTCGTCTGCCGAGCGGACGAAGGAGGCGGCGATGACGTTGACGCCCATCCTGAGACCAAACTCGATATCGGCGCGGTCGCGCTGGCTGATGTAGGGCATATTGATGGTATAGCCGGGGATGTTGATGCTCTTGCGGTTCTTCAAAACGCCGCCGGTGATGATGCGCGTGACGATACACTCGGTCTGGATAGCCTCGACTCTCGCGGATATCTTGCCGTCGTCAAAGAGGATGACCCTGCCGATGCTGGCGTTATCCCTGCGGAAGGTATCTATCAGCTTGGGGTAAGAAAGCGTTACGCCGTCCTCGTCGCCGTGACCCTCGGAAGAGTACAGGCGGTACTCCTGCCCGGCCTTGAGCTCGACGGAGCCGTTCTCAAAGGTGCCGACGCGGATCTCGGGACCCTTGGTATCCAGCAGCAGAGCTACGGTCTTGCCGCTCTTGGCGATAGCCTCCTTGACGATGCCGAAGCGCTTGGTCATAGCGTCGTACTCGCCGTGCGACATATTGAAGCGCGCTACGTTCATGCCGGCGTCGATCATCCTGCAAAGGATATCTACGTCGTCGCAGGCAGGTCCCATTGTGCAGATAATCTTGGTCATTCTCATGATAAAGCCCCCAGTCATGTTGAAAAAAGTTGTAGAAATATTACTATTAATACAATAATAACAGGTATGGGGGATTAAGTAAAGAGCTTTTTTATATTTTTTTAGTACTCCATACAATTCTGTTTGATTTTGTCCGATGTGATACCGACGGTTTAATTAGGAGTTAGGAATGAGGAGTTAGGAGTTGTGGGAAAGCCTGACGGCTTTTGAATTTATATAACAGAATTAATTATACAACGTTCTCGACTCTTTTTTTAATGGTTTTTTCAACGGTTCTCCCTCCAAACATATCAGTGAGAGTTGTAGGGTACGGCGCTTGCGACGTACCGTTACCTATCTGATAAATCTGTTTCAAATGCAGAGCAACTGCAACCTATCGCTTCGCGAATGACGCTGCGCGTCCGGTACGTCATAAATGCCGTACCCTACCACTCTCACTGTAACGTATGATAGAGAGCCGTCGAAGATAAATCTCAACGCTGTGATAAATCCCTCTTAGATAATATAGAACACAACAGTATGGTGTACTAAAAAAACGCCCGCGAAACAGAGCCGCGAGCGTAGTTTTTTTATGCAGTTATATAAATCCAAAAGCCGTCAGGCTTTCCAATAATTCCTAACTCCTAACTCCTAACTACCAAAGCTATCATCTGTTCTCCATATCCGTATAGGGTGTTTCGTTGCACACGCTCATATACGCGGGGCGGATGATCTTGTTTACGTTCATCAGCTCCTCCATGCGGTGGGCGCTCCAGCCGGCGATCCTCGCTACGGCGAAGATGGGGGTATAGAGCTCCTGGGGCAGACCGAGCATCTTATACACGAAGCCCGAGTAGAAGTCGACGTTTGCAGATACGCCCTTGTACATCCTGCGGTGCTTGGCGATGATCTCGGGGGCGAGCCTCTCGATGCGGCTGTAGAGCCCGAACTCATCCGTCTCGCCCTTAGCCTCGGCGAGCTTCTCTACCCATCCCCTGAACACACGGGCACGGGGGTCGGATATCGAATATACCGCGTGACCGATACCGTAGATAAGACCCGAGCGGTCGTAGGCGTCCTTGTTGAGGATTCGCTCGAGGTAGGCTGCGATCTCGTCGTCGTCTGTCCAGTCGTTGACGGCGTGCTTGATCTCGTTCATCATGCCCATGACGCGCAGGTTTGCGCCGCCGTGCTTGGGGCCCTTGAGAGAGCACAGAGCCGCCGCTATAGCGGAGTAGGTGTCGGTGCCGGAGGAGGTGACGACGCAGGTGGTGAAGGTGGAGTTGTTGCCGCCGCCGTGCTCAGCGTGGAGGATCAGCGCCATATCGAGCACCTGAGCCTCCAGCGGGGTGAACTGCTTATCCTCCCTGAGCGTGCGCAGGAGCATCTCTGCCGTGGGCTCGCAGCGCTCGGGGTTGTGGATGAACAGGCTCTTGCCCATCGTGTAGTGGCTGTACGCCTGATATGAGTAGATCGTAAGCAGGGGGAACAGCGA
>ONPE01000098.1:1062-1853 GCA_900319615.1 uncultured Eubacteriales bacterium | reverse complement strand
GGCAGCACGCGGGTATCCGAGAGCAGCTCCATAAAGCCGTCGAGCTCCTGCCTTGTCGGCAGCTTGCCGAACAGCAGAAGATAGGTGACCTCTTCAAAGCCGAGCCTGCCGTCGCGTATGCAGCCGGCTACGATATCCTCGACGTTTATGCCGCGGTAAAACAGCTTGCCGTCGGTGGGGATGGTCTTGCCGTCTACTATCTTGTTCTGGCGGATCTCGCTGACGTCGGTCAGACCTGTGAGCACGCCCTTACCGTTGAGGTCGCGCAGACCGATATTTACGTTGTATTTCTTATATAATTCCTTGTCAATGTTGCCGTGCTCCATGCAGTTTTGCGCGAGCATACGGATCCTTTCGTCATTGTTGCGAATATGTGCCAAAGTATCACTTCCTTAGTACGGAATCAATTTATGTATATATTATCCAATATATTATACAGTATTTTTACAGATTAGTCAAATGCCTTTTTATTACTCCATACTGTTATGTCCGGTGTAATCATAGGTAAGATAGATCACGGCGCCGAGATATAATCCAGACGTTTTTGAATTAGGAATTAGGAGTTAGGAGTTAGGAGTTGTGGGAAAGCCTGACGGCTTTTGGATTATAATAACTGTATTAAATCAACAATGTTATCTTCTCTGTATTTATGTATGTTTATTTGTGCAATACAAACGTCACAGATAGATCTTATATGATTCGGGTGAGGGCGGAGCAACTGCAACCTATCGCTTCGCGAATGACGCTGCGCGTCCGGTACGTCATAAATGCCGTACCCTACAACTCTCTAT
>ONPE01000098.1:0-1040 GCA_900319615.1 uncultured Eubacteriales bacterium | reverse complement strand
CTGACGTTTTTGAGTAAATCGTTGGAATCATATCCCAACGCTGTGATCTATCTCACTTCGGACACCATCAAACAGAACAGTATGGTGTACTAAAAATCGGGTGAGGGCGTAGCCCTCCATCAATTCCTAACTCCTAACTCCTAACTATTATATTTCTCCCAACGCTGTGATAAATCCCTCTTAGATAATATCAAACAGAACAGTATGGTGTACTAAAAGACAAGTCTTCACATAAACTCCCCGATCCGTTCACAGTTTGTTCATAAATCCGACATTTTGCCCACACACAGGGCTTTTATACTAAAGCCATAACAGAGAGCGGTCGAGATCGACACAGCCCAAAACGGGCTTCGCGATGACTGTTTTATAAAGAAAGGAGCTTGCATCATGGCTTTCACCTACATATTCAAAAGGGTCGAGAAAAAATATATGCTCACCAAGGAGCAGTACGAATACCTTACAAACGCCATCGCGCCGTATATGAGCGTAGATCAGTACGGCGAGACCGAGATACGCAACATCTACTTCGACAACAACGACAACGAGCTGATCGAGACCTCGCTCAAAAAGCCCGAGTACAAAGAGAAGCTGAGGCTGCGCTCTTACGGCGTGCCCAAGCCGGATAGCACCGTCTTCTTCGAGATCAAGAAGAAGTACCGCGGAGTCGTCTACAAGAGGCGCATCTCAATGAAGCTGCGCGAAGCCTACGGCTACATCGCCACGGGCGAGCTGCCCGAGCACCTCATCGGCAACATCCCTGTCGAGATCGACTACATGGTCAGGCGCTACCGCCTGTACCCCAAGGCGTTCATCAGCTACAAGCGCACGGCTTACGCCGGCAAGACCGACCCCGACCTGCGCATCACCTTCGACCGCGACATCACCTCGCGCTACGGCGACGTAAGGCTGGAGAGCACAGCCCCCGGCAGCAAGCTGCTGCCCGAGGAACACTATCTCATGGAGATCAAGATACCCGGAGCCATGCCGCTTTGGCTGGCGCACGTTCTCTCTGAGAAGAACATCTTCCCCCACAGCTTCTC
>ONPE01000027.1:1579-12625 GCA_900319615.1 uncultured Eubacteriales bacterium | reverse complement strand
AATATAGCCCTAAAACGTCCAGATTTCAGTCGTATCGCGTTTTTAGAGAAAGGTAAGGTAATTTCACTCCCTTTTTTGAAGTTGACTCCAATTAATAGATAAAAAGTATGATCTGACTTGAAAAAGTAAGGTTTTAAGCCACTTTTTGCACTTTGCAACCGTGTTGAGAATTCACTTGTGGTTTAACAAAACTGTAGTAAGATCAGAAAGATCTTCATAGTAAAAAGGACAGGCACTCACATTTGTGAATGTCTGTCCTATGTTTTATCAGAATATCGCCGAACCTGCTTTGTTTTACAATAGCTTTGCGTAAACTTCTGCATGAATTGGCTTAAGTTTGGCTTAAGAGCTTAAACAGTACCCTTTAAACATACAACATATAGCGATTTATAAGCGATTATACAACTATATATTGTGGTTATTTATCCAAGCTCTTCATCGTCGGGAAGAGCAGGACGTCCCTGATCGCGGGGGAGTCGGTCATGATCATGACAAGGCGGTCGATGCCGTAGCCGATGCCGCCCGTGGGGGGCATACCGATCTCGAGGGCGTTGAGGAAGTCTTCATCGGTGGTGTTTGCCTCTTCGTCGCCGGCGGCGAGCATCGCCTCCTGCGCCTTGAAGCGCTCGCGCTGATCTATCGGGTCGTTGAGCTCAGAGTAGGCGTTAGCCATCTCCCAGCCGTTGATGAACATCTCGAAGCGCTCGACGTACTCGGGGTCGTCGGGCTTCTTCTTGGTCAGCGGAGAGATCTCGATCGGGTGATCCATAACAAATGTGGGCTGGATCAGGTGCTTCTCGACGTACTCCTCGAAGATCAGGCTGAGGATATCGCCCTTTTGATGGCGATCCTCATACTCGACGTGGAGCTTGTCCGCGATCTCGCGAGCCTGAGCGGTGTCCTTGACGTCATGCCAGTCGATACCCGTGTACTGCTTTACGGCGTCTACCATCGTGATGCGCGCGAAGGGCTTGGAGAAGTCGATGACGTTGCCGCCGTAGGTGACCTCCATAGAGCCGTTGACCTCCTGAGCCACGCGGCGGTACATAGCCTCGGTGAGATCCATCATGCCGTGGTAGTCGGTGTACGCCTGATAGAGCTCCATCAGGGTGAACTCGGGATTGTGGCGGGTATCGAGACCCTCGTTGCGGAAGACTCTGCCGATCTCATACACCTTCTCAAGTCCGCCTACGATCAGGCGCTTGAGGTAAAGCTCCAAAGAGATACGGCGCTTGAGATCCTCGTCGAGAGCGTTGAAATGGGTCTCGAAGGGTCTTGCGGCAGCGCCGCCGGCGTTCTGTACCAGCATGGGAGTCTCGACCTCCATGAAGCCCTGCTCGTCGAGGAAACGGCGGATAGAAGCAATAATCTTCGAGCGCTTTACAAAGGTCTCCTTGACCTCGGAGTTCATGATAAGGTCGGTATAGCGCTGACGATAGCGCGTGTCGGTGTCGGTCAGACCGTGGTACTTCTCAGGGAGCACCTGCAGCGACTTTGAGAGCAGGGTGACGCTCGAGGCGTGCACCGAGATCTCGCCGGTCTTGGTCTTGAAGACCTCGCCGGTAACGCCGATGATATCGCCGACGTCGAACTTCTTGAACAGCGCGTAGCTCTCCTCGCCGACGGAATCACGCGCGACATAAGCCTGTATGCTGCCCTTGAGGTCCTGGATATTGCAGAAAGACGCCTTGCCCATAACGCGCTTGAACATCATCCTGCCCGCTACCGAGACGGTCTGTCCCTCCAGCTCGTCATAGTTCGCCCTGATATCGGCGCTGTGATGAGTCTGGTCGAATTTTGTGATAACGAAGGGATCCTTGCCCATAGCCTGCAGGACCGCGAGCTTCTCCCTTCTCAGTCTGAGTATTTCATTTAAGTTCTGTTCCATAACCTACCTCGGAAAAATCACTTGAAGATATCGAGCACCTTGAAGCCGATAACGCCTACCGGCACCTCGACCTCTACCGTGTCGCCTACAGCGTGTCCGATAAGAGCCATGCCTACGGGGGACTCATCGGAGATCATGCCCTTAGAGGGGTTAGCTTCGTTGGAGCCGACGATCTTATAGTTGACCTCGCTGTCGTTGTTGATGTTGTGGAGCTTTACCTTGGAGCCGACGTGGATGTGCTCGTTTGAGATGCCCTCTTCGTCGATGAGCACGGCGTTCTTAAGGGTAGCCTCGATGGTCACGATGCGAGCCTCGAGCATAGCCTGCTCGTTTTTCGCGTCGTCATATTCGCTGTTCTCGGAGAGGTCGCCGTAGGAGCGCGCGACCTTGATCTTCTCCGCTATTTCTTTACGCTTTTCACCTTTTAAAAAGTCGAGCTCCTCTTCGAGCTGCTTCAAGCCCTCCGGGGTGAGCATTACGGGTTTTGCCATAGTTATCTTCCTTTCGGTTTATACATTTATTGTCTTTAACAATTATCTGAATAGGATATTCGCATACAAGGTATATTATATGACAACAGCCCGTTGATGTCAAGAATTATCGGGTCAACGCGCGTTTTTTCAAAAACTCCACGAGGCTCATGCGCGTATGTATGACCGTCCCGTCGCCGCAGCGGGTGAAAAGCTCGCTGCCGAGCTCCGACGAGCGCCCTATCGAATACAGAGCCGAGGCAAAATACATATCGTCGAGATACTCCGGCTTGAGGTCGCGATATTTCTTAGGCAGGTCGAAGAAATAATCGTAGACGACCGGTGCGTCCTGCCGGACGGACGGCTTCTCTCCGGATAAGATCACAGCCGTCGGATGACAGCACAGATCGAAAGTGATCTTCCCCGGGCTGACTATGAGGTCTGCACTGCGCAGACAGCCGCCGCTCCTGCTGACCCTGAGCGCGGCTCCCTTCTCCTCGAGCAGGTACTCTGCATACTCGGTGTAGAGGTCGGTAGCGTCGGTGACAACGTATACGGGGTCTGAGTACTCTGCGAGGTGCTCGCACAGGTCGACCGAATCGCCCGATCTGTCGATCAGAACTGTCTTAAAGCTGTCCGGAGCCGCTGCGCGCAGCAGATACAGGGCTGTGTTCTCGCACATACGGCGGCTGAGCTCGGATGACTTGAAGCGCACGTAGCCCTCGGGGAGGATAGTATCCTCCGTGCACAGGACAGAGCCGCGCTGTGAGCCGACGAAGCGGTCGATGGCTGTCCGGCTGATCTTGCCGCGGTAATGCTCGTATGTGACGCTCTTGACCGCGGCGCTGTCGCAGTACAGGTGCTCGACGCGTATACGGTTGTGATGAAAGATGCGGAAGATCGAGCCGCCGGTGTAATCTCTGATATCAAGCGCGGTAATCATAAAAATCCCTCCGCTTCATCTTATGCGGAGGGACTTGCCGATTATTCGTCAAGGGACGAGAATATCTATCGGGTACAGATTTCGCACGACGCCGAAAACCAACAGAACGCCGATCGCGATGTACAAAAGGATATTCTCAAAGCGGCTGAGGCTGCCGTCGCCGTATCTCACAAAGCGATAACCGTGTATCAGGCACATGATGACAGCGACCGGGAGCATACAGAACACCACGCAGTTTGAAGAAAATGCCTCGGAAAATTCAAAATGCGCCAGATGAAAGGACATTCTGCTGACTCCGCAGCCGGGGCAATACAGCCCGAGGAACTGCCTGATCGGGCAGAACAGCGCGAAGCCGGTCAGCTCATGGAGCAGAAGATAAGCAAAGCCCATCGCGAGTACTATCGCGGCAGGCTTTGCGAGCTTTATAAATCTTTCTTTCATCAAGCGGTAGGATCCTGAGGCTCCTCGGGGGCTGCGTCCTCGGCAGGCTGCTCGGTCGGCTGAGGGTCCGCAGGCTGCTGATACTGCTGATCGTAGGGCTGCTGATACGGCGCCTGATACTGCTGACCGTACTGCTGATCGTATGGCTGCTGATACGGCGTCTGATACTGTTGTCCGTACTGCTGATCATACGGCTGCTGATACGGAGCCTGATACGGCTGTCCGTTCTGCTGATCGTAGGGCTGCTGGTACGGGTTCTGGTACTGCTGTACGTTCTGCTGATCGTAAGGCTGCTGATACTGCTGACCATACTGCTGGTCGTAGGGCTGCTGATACTGCTGACCGTACTGGTTCTGATACTGATACGGGTTCTGCTGGCAGCAGGCGTTGTAGGGATCGGCGAGCGCGTTCAGGTCGTCCTGCATCAGGGCGAACGAAACGATGCCCAAGCCGAAAAGGTTGAACAGAAGATATATAAGAGCACGGTCGGACTTAGGTCTGCCGTACATCTCAGAGGCTCTGTCGAGCTTTTCTCCCTGCTTATAAGCCCAGTAGACGCCGTAGATACCGCACGTGACGATGCACAGCAGGATGGCTATACCGCTGCTTGTGGGGTTCTGCTCGTTAGAAACCTTGTTGGTCTCGTCGTTGAGGCAGATGAACCAGTAAATGCCGTAGATGCCGCAGGTGACGACGCTCAGGACGATATAGAGCGCGATGCTTCTTTTTTGTATCATGATAAGCTCCTTTCATATGTAATCCAAAACCGCGCCCGATTAAAGACGCGGTCGTAGGATCGATTATCAATAAAGATTCATGGGATTGCTCTTGACGCCGTTGATACGCAGCTCGAAGTGGAGGTGCGGACCGGTCGACCAGCCGGTAGAGCCGACATAGCCGATGAGCTGTCCCGCGGATACATACTGACCCGTGCTTGCAACAGTGCTGCTCATATGACCGTAGATGGTCTCGTAGCCGTTGTCGTGAAGTATCCAGATATAGTTGCCGAAGCCGCCGCCGCAGCTGCACCAGTCGCTGTAGTGGGTGCAGGTGCTGCAGGAGGAAACTACGGTACCGGAATTTGCCGCGTAGATCGGAGCGCCTGCGGGAGCGCCGATATCGACAGCGTTGTGGGTCTCATAGGAACGACCCTCGCCGTACTCGGAGGTGAGGTAGTGGTAGCCCGGTGTAGGCCATACCCAGCCGCCGCCTGCGTCGACATAGCTTGCAGCGCTGTTATCGACTGCAGCCGAACCGCCGCTGCTGCCGGAGGAAGAGCTGCTGCTGCTTGAAGAGCCGCTGCTTGAAGAAGAACTGCCGGAGCTCTGAGACGCTGCCGCAGCCGCTGCTGCAGCCTGCTGAGCCGCGAGAGCCTCGCGCTGTGCACGGTAGTACTCCTGGATCTCTGCGCTGAGACCGCTGAGCTCCTCATCGCTGAGGGTGAGGTTTATCTGAGCCTCGTTAGCTTCGCCCTGCAGGCCGGCGAGAACCTCTTTGTTCTCCTCGAGCAGGGTGTTGAGCTCATCCTGTCTGTCCTTGAGCTTGTTGCGCTCGCCCTCCTGGGCGTCCTTGTCGGCTTCGAGAGAAGCCTTCTCCTCAGAGATGGTCTCGAGCTGATCCTTGACCTCGCTGATCAGAGCCTCGTCATGGTTGCTGACGTACTCTACGAGCTGGAGCTTGTCGAGGAAGTCGGAGAAGTCCTTTGCACCCAGGATGATCTCGAGGGAGCTGACGTCGCCGGAGATATAGATGGTCTTGATACGCTGACGGAGAACGTTCATGTTCTTCTCGATCTCAGCGTTTGCTACGTCGATCTGCTTCTGCTTTTCTGCGATATTTTTGTCGAGCAGATCGATCTTTTCGTTGCAGAGAACGATCTCTTCGCTGACGGTCTGGACCTGACCGACGATAGCGTCGACCTCGCTCTGCTGCTCTGCTACAGCTGCGTTGCTCTTGTCAAGCTGCTTCTGATACTCAGCCTTTTTTGACTCGAGCTCAGCCTGACGAGCCTCAAGCTCGCTGATGGTAGCCGCGGAAACCGATACGGCTCCGCTGATCATGATGACTGCGGCTAAAACCGCTGATAAGATCTTTTTCATTTGATCACTCCTTTTCCTGTTACCAGCCGAGCACCTCGTTACCCTCATGGGTAAGGAAGCGCCTTATGGAGACCGCGCTGCCAAGCGCGCCAACCACGATACCCGCCACACAGAAGGCGATGATGACCGGCCACATGATCTCGGTGAATTGGGTGTACGGGAAGTCAAGGATGTTGCGGAGCGACTTGATGATCGCGTCCGAAAGCACGAATATCAGGACGATGGATATCACCGCCGATATAAGACCTATGACTATACCCTCTATAATGAACGGTACCCGCACAAAGGCGTTTGTAGCGCCTACGCTCTTCATGATACTTATCTCAAAGCGGTGCGAGAACATGGTCATACGGATGGTGTTGCTGATGATGAACAGCGAGATGACCGCCAGAGCAAGGATGATCCACAGGCTCATGGTGGTGATGAAGGACGAGAGGCTGGTGAGCTTCTGCGCTACGTCCCTGTGGGACGATACGGAGGCTACGCCGGGCACGCCCTTGATAAGGGTGATGGTCTCGTCGTACTTGGAGAGATCCTCCATGACGATGCTGTAGCTGTAGGGCAGGGGGTTGTCGTCGCCGGTCATGTTGGCGAAGACCTCCTCGCCCAGCTGCTCGCGGTACGCCTCTATGGATTCGTCCTTATCTATAAACTGGACGTCGACGATGTTGTCGACCTCTTTTAGCTCTTTGCCCTTATATACGGCCTCGAGCTTGGTCATATCGTCATCGAGGAAGACCTTGGTGACGTTGGTGTCGCCGACCGAGTCTACTATATTAGCTACGTTTATGGTCAGCATGATCGCCGAGCCTGTCAGAACCAGACAGGAGATCAGCACGCCGATGGAGGCGAGGCTCATCAGGCGGTTATGCATCAGGTTCTTGAAGCCCTCTTTTACAAGATAGCCAAAACTACTCATAATATATTCCTTTCCGTTGTTGAGATGCCGGTCAGATAGCGATGTATCTATCGTCGTCGGAATCCGAAACGACCCTGCCTGCGTCGATGGTGATGACGCGCTTGCCGAAGGACTTCACCAGCTCATGCTCATGGGTGACGACCAGAACGGTTGTGCCGCGCTTGTTTATCTCGGACAGGAGCTCGATGATCTCATAGCTCATCTCGGGGTCGATATTGCCCGTAGGCTCGTCGGCGATGATCAGCGCCGGGTTGTTTACCAGCGCGCGCGCAAGGGATACGCGCTGCTGCTCGCCGCCCGAGAGCTCGGACGGATGATCCTGCGCCTTATCGGCGAGACCGACAAGATCGAGGATATAGGGCACGCGCTTCTTGATGGCGTCGTTGGGCTTGCCGACGCAGCGCATGGCGAAAGCGACGTTCTCATATACGGTCATCTTGGAGATCAGGCGGAAATCCTGAAACACGATGCCCATGGTACGTCTGAGATACGGCACCTTACGGCGCTTCATGCGCTCGAGGTGCATATCATTGACGATGATGGTGCCGGAGGTAGGGGTCTCCTCATGCATGATCAGCTTGAGGAAGGTGCTCTTGCCTGCGCCGGACGCACCGACGATGAAAACCATCTCGCCTTTTTCGATGCTCAGTGTTACATTATCCAAGGCGTGCACGCCGTTAGTGGCGTATACCTTCGATACATTGTTGAATTCTATCATAGTAATGCCTTTCGCTGACGGTGAGAGCCGCCATTGTTGGTATTATATAATTATATGCCTATCAATACTTTGTGGGGCTGGAGGTCAGATACTTCTTGACCATCAGAGCTACCTTGAATACGATAGCGTCCTCGAACTCTCTGAGGTCGAGACCGGTCAGCTTCTTGATCTTCTCAAGGCGGTACACCAGAGTGTTGCGGTGTACGAAGAGCTTACGGGAGGTCTCGGAAACGTTCAGGTTGTTCTCAAAGAACTTCTGTATGGTGAACAGGGTCTCCTGATCGAGACTGTCGATGGAGCCGCGCTTGAATACCTCTTTAAGGAACATCTCGCACAGGGTGGTGGGCAGCTGATAGACCAGACGGGCTATGCCGAGGTTATCGTAGCTGACGATGGTGCGCTCGGTGTCGAATACCTTACCGACCTCGAGAGATACCTGAGCCTCCTTGAAGGAGTGCGCGAGATCCTTGATGCCGGTGACGGTGGTGCCCATGCCGACAACACAGTGGGTGTAGAACTCGGTGGAGAGGGTGTCGACGATGGAGCCGGCGAGCTTCTCGAGATCCTTGGTCGAGATACCGGGCTTGATCTCCTTGACCAGAGCGATATCGGTCTCGTTGATGTTGATGACGAAGTCCTTGGACTTGTCGGGGAAGAGATTCTGCACGACATCAAAGGCGGATACGTCCGTCTTTGAGGTGATCTTGATGAGCATGACCACACGGCTGACGTCGCTGTTGAAGCGCAGCTCGCGCGCCTTCAGATATATGTCGCCGGGGAGGATGTTGTCGAGGATGACGTTCTTGATGAAGTTGGAGCGGTCGTACTTCTCGTCATAATACTGCTTGATTGACGACAGCGAAACCGCCAAAAGCTGGGCGTACTTCTGCGCTATCTCGTCGCTGCCCTGAACGAACACGGCGTACTCGGAGCGCGAAGACGAGCCGAAGGACTTGAAGGTGTATCCGTTGATGACAAAGGGGACGGTCGCGGACAGTGTGTCGGATGTGATGCTCTCGTTGACCTCGCCGATCCTGCCGAGCTCGGAACAAGCGATAACGACCGATGTTTCGTCTACGACGCCGATAGTTCTGTCGATGGCGTCTTTCATCTGATGAATAACTCCCTGAAATAATCTATTGGACATAATTCTCCTCCGTCTTGAAAAATAGTCAAAATACCGAACGATTTGGTGAATTAGATAAATAAGCCACCTATCTCATATACATTTTACACAAAAGACAAAGAAAAAGCAACCTTTTTTTTAAATTCAATTGAGCTTTTTGCGGGTGTTTCGCAAAAAAATGATAAAAACTTCATATTTGTTGCAGAGAAGTAATTATTTCGGCAAAAGCACTGCACTTTTTTGACTATAAAAAACGTCTGTTTTATCGCGTTTTTGCACGGTTTTTTATCAGGTTATTATTCTCTATTTGCAATATAACAGATAATAACTCATAAATAAAGCTCTGAAATTACAATTTTTTAAACTTTTTGTGAACAATTATCGCTTTTGTATTTGCGCTTTCAGCCTACCACAAGATGTTGTGACTTAGGCTTTTCACCGTGCGAACACATTATGTCCCTTCGTTGATCGTAAACACGGCGAAGGAGCTCCTGCCCCTACTTCCATTTTACGTAAGACAGCGCTGTTTGCAACGGAAATGCAGCGTACTCCGACCTGATACACCCCTGTGTCAGTAAATATCTGCTTCTTTGTTTGCGGATATATCGAAGAAACGGCGGCGGAGAATAATTCGAAACACAGCAAAAAGCCCGCTGCAAAAGCAGCGGGCGGATGCGTCTGAAAAAATATCAGTTGGTGATGGTCATCTCGGTGTCCTTATCGAAGATGTGGATCCTGTCGAGATCGAAAGCAACGTCGATAAAGTCGCCGGGCTTAGCGGTGGAGGTGGGCTCTACGCGAGCGGTGACCTGAGTGTTGGCGATGTTGACATAGAGATAGATCTCTGCGCCCATCAGCTCGGTGACCTCTACCTTAGCGTTGATGACGCCGTTGCGGCCGGCGCACTTCTCGAGGAACTCGGGCTCGTCATGAACGTGCTCGGGACGGATACCGAAGCGGACTTCCTTGCCAACGTACGGCTCGAGGACGCCGTTCTTGTTCTTGCTGTCGGGCAGAACAACGGTATACTCGTCGAACTTGAGGGCGAACTTGCCGCCTTCCTTGACCAGAACAGCGTCGAGGAAGTTCATCTGCGGAGAGCCGATGAAGCCTGCTACGAACTCGTTGCAGGGCAGATCATACAGATGCTGAGGAGTATCGACCTGCTGGATGAAGCCGTCCTTCATAACGACGATACGGGTACCCATGGTCATAGCCTCGGTCTGGTCGTGCGTTACATAGATGAAGGTGGTGCCGAGCTTCTGATACAGCTTGTTGATCTCGGTTCTCATGTTAGCACGGAGCTTAGCATCCAGGTTGGAGAGCGGCTCGTCAAGCAGGAAGACCTTAGGATCACGGACGATAGCACGGCCCAGCGCGACACGCTGTCTCTGACCGCCGGAGAGAGCCTTCGGCTTTCTGTCAAGATACTGCTCGATGCCGAGGATACGTGCAGCCTCGCCTACGCGGCGCTTGATCTCTTCCTTAGGCATTTTGCGGAGCTTAAGACCGAACGCCATGTTGTCGTATACGGTCATATGGGGATAAAGAGCGTAGTTCTGGAAAACCATCGCGATATCTCTGTCCTTGGGAGCGACGTCGTTACAAAGCTGGTCGCCGATGTAGAGCTCGCCCTTGGAGATGTCCTCAAGACCTGCTACCATACGCAGGGTGGTGGACTTACCGCAGCCGGAAGGACCTACGAGAATGATAAACTCCTTATCCTCGATCTCGAGGTTAAAGTCTGTTACGGCAGTAACGCCGCCGTCATAGATTTTGTAGATGTGTCTCAGTGATACATTAGCCATTTAAAAACCTCCATTATTATCCAAATCTGCACGCCTAAAGAAGTGCAGCAAAAACTAACAAACCATTGCTTTACGCACTTATGATAAGTGTACAGCTATAATATAGCACAATTCAAAGTACACTTCCACTTATTTTTTTACTAAATATTCGCCTAATAATTTAGGCATTATTCCTATACGTAAAAAATCGATACCCTATTATTGTGCGATTTGACAACGAAAAAGCCGATGCATAAGCCAAGCACCTGTGTTTTTTGTCAGTTTTGTCGGTCAGAATATACAACACGACCAAAGCGCGGCTGCGTTTTTTCATAAATCGGCTAAAAACGGATAAATATTTATTTATGAACGGTCCTTGAGAAGCGAGAATTTTACGGGATCACTCGAATATCATCCGGATCTCGTCGTCGGTCAGCTCGCGAACCTCGCCCTCTGCAAGCCCGGGATCGAGCTCGAGAGCGCCGATCTGCACGCGTCTGAGCTTTTCGACGCGGTAGCCTATCGCGGAGAACATCCGCTTAACCTGATGAAATTTGCCCTCGCTGATATACACAGCCACACGCCTGTCCCCGAGGAGCTCGGCTCTACCGCTTTTGCAGGCGTAACCGTCGGGGAGGACGATACCCTCCTCAAA
>ONPE01000027.1:0-1572 GCA_900319615.1 uncultured Eubacteriales bacterium | reverse complement strand
GGCGAGAGCATACGGTGCGAGAACTCGCCGTCGTCGGTGATGATCAACAGACCGGTGGTGTTCTTGTCCAGCCTTCCTGCAGGGAAAAGACCCTTTCTGAACAGTTCGGGGGGAACAAGATCAATGACGGTGCGCTCCGTGCGGTCGGTAGTCGCGGAGACTACCCCCGAGGGCTTGTTGAGCATATAGTAAACGTGCTCTTTATAATTATTCGCCGCTACGCCGTCGAGCGCTATCACATCTGCTTCGGGGTCGATCGACTGCCCCGGATCGGTGCAGACAGCGCCGTTGACGGTCACGCGCTTGTCCTTTATCGCTTTTTTGGAATCCCTGCGGCTGTGCAGGATCTGATCGGATACATATTTATCAAGTCGTTCTTTCATATTTCACCTGTAATAATTTGCGGAACTGTTTATCGGTTGAGAGCATATATCATATATATTGTCATTACGAGGAGGAACAAGGTTCCGACGTTGTAATCTCAACCTTAGCTTTTCGCACCCCTCGCAATGACTATTAAAACAATGGTTTTGCAGTACGGTCGGTACCGTTTATATGAGCGGCGATTATCCTGTCTTCGCACATGAGCAGGGTGACGTATTCATCGCCGCAGTCGAGGGTGAGCTCCCTCGAAGGCTTGCCCTTGTATGGCGCGAGGTCAAAGCCCTGTGCCATCTGAAGCTCCTGATACTCCGTATACACATCGTTCCAGATAGCCGGCACGGTGATCTCCCTGTCGGAGACGGTCTGTATCGGCTCGTATCCGCAAAGCCGCAAAAAAGCCGAAATATCTCCGTCATCGGATACCCCGAGCGGCACGTTCGCGCCGTTTATGGCGATTGTATCGGGAGCGGAGGAGCGCAGCAAGAGGAAAGCCGCCGCGACGAACAATGCAACGCACAGCAGCGAGATCGCGGTCAAAAAACGGTTTTTTATCTTTACGGAGCCGAACATAACATCACCGCTACAGTTTATGCGGCCGCTCAGGAGGTTATGATAAAGCCCCCGACGTCCCCGGCGCGATCGGCGAACATCGTCGCCGCAACAGCCCCCGACGCGTCGAAGTGGGTATCCCCCACCATCACGGCGCGGCTTTTATCGGTACAACCGAGAGTCTCGAGCGCATAAGGGATGATATCCCCCTTAGCCCTGCGCGAGCCGTCGAGAGTCGAGCCGCAGATCGCGTCGATACGGTCGGTCAGGCCGAGATGATCGGCGACCTTTTCGGCAACGGGCTCGTTCTTCGACGTACATATCGCGGTGCGGCAGCCTGCGCTTCTCAAAGAACCGATCAGCTCGATGACACCGTCGTAAAGTCTGTTGTTCAGGACGCCGACGTCGTCGTAATATCTGCGGTAGAGCTCCATAGCCTGCTGCACGAGCACCTCGGGCACGGAGCACAGCCCGCGGAAGGTATCGAGCAGCGGAGGCCCGATATACAGGCTGTAATCTGAAAGCTCAGGACACGGGAGCCCAAGCTCCGCGAGCGAATGCTCTATCGACAGCTTTATCCCCGGCGCGCTCTCTGAAAGCGTACCGTCTAAATCAAATAAAATGTAATCGTACTTTCTC
>ONPE01000022.1 GCA_900319615.1 uncultured Eubacteriales bacterium | reverse complement strand
CAGGGCGAGCCCATGTCGGCGCTGTCGCGCATGGCGTACTCCGATCACCGCAAGGTCGAGGTCGGCGTAGGCGACTTCATCATCATCTCGGCTAAGCCCATCCCCGGCAACGAGCGCACCGTCGGCAACGTCGTCGACGAGCTTTTGAAGCGCGGCTGCGAGGTCGTGTACGAGAGTATGTACGAGGTGCACGTATCCGGCCACGCCTGCCAGGAGGAGCTAAAGCTCCTGCACGCTCTGGTAAAGCCGCAGTACTTCGTGCCGATTCACGGCGAACAGAAGATGCTGCAAAAGCACCGTACCCTCGCCATGTCGATGGGTATGGAGAGCAAGAATATCTACATCGGCGACATCGGCAAGCATGTCGAGATCGGCGCAGAGGGCATAAAGGAGCTCGAGCCCGTCACAGCGGGCAAGGTATTCGTCGACGGTTTAGGCGTAGGCGATGTAGGCTCCATCGTGCTCCGCGACCGCAAGCATCTCGGTCAGGACGGTCTTATCATTATCGTCGCTTCGCTTGACGTCTACGACGGTCACGTTATCAGCGGACCCGATATAGTATCGCGCGGCTTTGTCTATGTGCGCGAGAGCGGCGATCTGATGGACGACATACGTTCTCTCTCGCTGGATATCTTAGAGGATTGCTCGCGCAGGAACATCCACGAGTGGGGCGTTATCAAGAACCTTATCAAGGACGATATCGCCAAGCTGATCGTCCGTCAGACAGGCAGATCGCCGATGATTCTGCCGATACTGATGGAGGTATAACGGCGCGCTGTGATCCTTCATTTGACAAAAGTACAAGGTGTACTTTTAAAAGAGCTGCATAAAGCATTGATATTACTATGAAAAAACGCGTTTGGACAGTACTGCCGGTCTTTTTGATCATCGCGGCGCTCATGCTGCTGATGTCGGCGGTGACTCTCTATTACAACAGAATACTCGGATTTGTCGAGATAGGCATATCCGTCATCGTTTCGGCGGTGACGATAGTGCTGATGCTGCACTTCCGCTCGTATGTTAAGGCGGTCGCTGCGTCGGCTGTTGAAGACTGCTTCTCTCCGGACAAAAAGGCTCTCGACGCGATGAAGACCCCTGTCGCCGTATGCGGCGAACACGGCGAGCTCATCTCGTACAATGCGATGTTCCGCAAGGCCTTTCTCGACGACTGCGACGGCGAGAACAGCAGCATCAATCCATTCCTCAACAACACCGATATACACACGGCATTGAAGATGGGCTCCTTTGATACATCCTTCAACGGCAGGCGCTACACAGCCTTCGCGAGGGAGATCGAGCGCGGCGTGCTGATCGAGTTCATCGACGATACCTACTATAAGGATACCGCCGATTATTACAGCGAAACAAGAAAGAGCGTGGCTCTGATCGTCTTCGACAACATCGAGGACTTTTCCGCAGAGGCGGATCAGGAGGCTGCCGCGGCTCACCTTGCTGCTGAGGATATGCTCTACCGCTGGGCTACAAGGCATGATATTCTCCTGCGCAAGCTCGGCGAGAACCGCTATATCGCCGTGTTTGAAGAGCGCGTGCTCAACGAGCAGATAAAGAATAAGTTCAAGCTGCTCGATAAGATACGCTCCGTCTCCTACAACGGCAGACCGACGACCCTCTCCGCAGGCATCGGTCACGGCTGCGACACCCTTACCGAGAGCGCGAGCCAGGCGAGAAGGGCTCTGGAGATGGCTCTGGGCAGAGGCGGCGATCAGGTCGCGGTGCTCAGCGAGGGCGACTTCACCTTCTTCGGCGGAGTAGCCAAGGGCGTTGAAAAGACCTCTATGGTGCGCGTGCGCGCGATGTCGAGGCAGATATCTGAGGCCATCGAGCGTGCCGACAAGGTGCTTATCACAGGGCATAAATTCTCTGACCTCGACTCTATCGGCGCTTCCGCGGGTATGTACGCCCTCGTTACGAAAAAGTACGGCAAGCCCTGCCATATCGTCGCCGATATAGAGCGCACTATGGCGAGGGACATGATAGAAAAGCTGAGAAAAAACCGCCGCGATATGTTCATATCTCCCGAGCGCGGGATGATCATTTCCGGTCCGCATACCCTGCTCATCATCGTTGATACCCATTCGCCGGATTTTGTTGAGGGCGACAGGATGTACAAGAACTGCGGCAACGTCGTCATCATCGACCACCACCGCAAGATGGTGAACTTTATCGACACAGCGAGCGTCTTTCTGCTCGAGCCGAGCGCTTCTTCAGCCAGCGAGCTTGTGACCGAGGTCATCAGCTACCTCGCCGACGACGCCTTGACCCACACCGACGCCGAGGCCTTGCTCGCGGGCATCATGCTCGATACCAAGAACTTCGTCATCAACACCGGCGTGCACACCTTTGAGGCTGCGGCTTACCTGCGCAGAAAGGGTGCCGATACCGTCACCGTGCGCGATGTGTTCGCGAATTCTCCCGAGAATTACCGCGAGAAGAGCCGGCTGGTGGCTTCGGCGCAGATCATCAACCACTGTGCCATCACCGTAGCAGACGAGAGTGTGCAGAACTCGCGCCTCGTTTGTGCGCAGGCTGCGGACGACCTGCTGTCTATCCAGAACACCTATGCGTCGTTCGTCATCTCTTCGATAGATAACCACACCGTGAATATCTCCGCGCGTTCGTTCGGCAAGATCAACGTACAGCTGATCATGGAGGAGCTCGGAGGCGGCGGCCATCAGACCATGGCGGCGGCACAGCTCTCGCACGTTACTCTGCAGGAGGCTAAAGAGAAGCTGATAGACGTTCTCGATGACTATGATTTTGACTGATACGGTCGGGATCGTCGTGATATATTTTTCGTCCGGCTGTACGGGTGATCGGCTTGCATAAGTATATGCAGGCGGCGGTTTTCGTCAGACCGACGGGATAATACAGGCAAGGCTGTGCTGTTGATAATGCGGCAACGCCTTGACATACAGGAGGAATATGAAATGAAAGTGATTCTTTTACAGGATGTAAAGAGCCTCGGCAAGAAGGGCGAGCTGGTCAGCGTATCCGACGGCTATGCGCGCAACTTCCTGTTCCCGCGCAATCTCGCGAAGGAGGCTAACGCTCAGGCTATGAACGAGTTCAGGAACGCCGAGCAGAGTAAGCAGTATAAGATAGATACCGCCAAAGCAGCCGCTCAGAAGGCAAAGGAGGAGCTCGAGGGCTCCAAGTTCGTCATGAAGGCGAAGGCAGGCGATTCGGGCAAGCTCTTCGGCAGCATCACCGCCAAGGAGATCGCCGCAGAGATCAGCCGCCAGAAGCACGTCGACGTCGACAAGCGCAAGGTCGTGCTCAAGGACGATATCAAGAACCTCGGCGAGTACGAGGCGGAGATTAAGCTGTACTCCGGCATCACCGCCCACTGCACTATTTCGGTAGAAAAAGCATAAAGACTCCCTTGTGTAAAGGGAGCTGTCGACGAACGTCGACTGAGGAATTGCATAAACGGAGCGAAGCGACCGACCGATCAAATAAGTTTGCCTTTATAATCGGTGAATTATACAATCCCTCCGAGTCGGAACAAGTTCCGACCCACCTCCCTTTCCCAAAGGGAGGCTAAAACACCCTTTGAAAGGGAAAACTACTATGGCTGATAACAATACAACCGTATACAACGGGCTGAGGCTGCCGTATTCGCCGGAGGCGGAGCAGGCGGTGCTCGGCGCGATACTCATGGATCCGGAGGCTATTGCCCGCGTAGCGGAGATCCTCCCGTCCTCAGAGTACTTTTATGTAGCTACACACCGCACGATATACAAGGCTATGATGTCGATGTTCACGGCGGGCAGGGCGGTCGATCAGATCACCGTCCTCGAGACGCTCAAGCTCGAGCGCGAGTTTGACGAGGCTACCGGCAAGACCTACCTCGTCCAGCTTGCCCAGAGCTGCCCTTCCATCACCAACGTCGAGAACTACGCCCGTATCGTGCGAGATAAATATGACGTCCGTTCGCTGATGAACGCCGCGCGCGATATTATCGAGGACAGCTCCGAGGGCGAGATGGAGCCGCAGATGCTCATCGACTCCGCCGAGCAGAAGATCTTCGATATCCGCAGGGGCAAGAACATCCAGGGTCTGCAAAGGATAGACGAGGTGCTTTTCCAGACCTTCGACCGCCTCGATATGCTCAGTCGCGACGACGATAACGTCAAGCCTGTATCTACAGGTATCGGCGACCTCGACAGGGTCATCACGGGGCTTAATCGCTCCGACCTCATCCTGCTCGCCGCCCGTCCCGGTATGGGCAAGACCTCCTTCGCTCTGAATATCGCGAGGAATGTCTCGGTGACGGCGAAAAAGACGGTCGCCTTCTTCTCACTCGAGATGACCAAGGAGCAGCTGGCTTCACGCTTGCTGTCCTCCGAGGCTCTTGTCGGCGGCACCAAGCTGCGCACCGGCAGGCTCAATCAGGAGGAGTGGAACCGCCTTATCGGAGCCGGAGATATCCTCAAAAACGCCGATCTGTATCTCGACGACACCCCCGGCATCACCGTGCCGGAGATGAAGGCGAAGCTTAGACGACTCAGGAGCGTCGACCTAGTCGTGATAGACTATCTGCAGCTGATGTCTACCGGCAGGCGCGACGGCAACCGCGTGCAGGAGATATCTGAGCTGACGAGGAACCTGAAGATACTCGCCAAGGAGATCAACGTGCCGGTCATCTGTCTGAGCCAGCTCAGCCGTGCTTCGGAGCAGAGGCAGGATCACCGTCCGCAGCTTTCCGACCTGCGCGACTCGGGTTCTATCGAGCAGGACGCTGATATCGTGCTGTTCCTGTACCGCGACGGCTACTACGAGCGCGAGAAGGGCGCCGAGACCGTCCAGGCTGCCGTGGATCAGAACAGCGGCGAGTGCATCGTCGCCAAGAACCGCCACGGCGAGACCACCATCGTCAAGCTCCACTGGCAGGGCGAGTTCATGCGCTTCACCGGTCAGGATCGAAGCCATGAGGGATAAGACGCGCGTCGGTATGACGGATAAGGTAAGGCGGTTTATCGAAGATAACGCTCTGCTCAAGCAGGGCGACAGGGTGATTGTAGCCCTGTCCGGAGGCGCTGATTCGGTTTGTCTGCTGGATATTCTTGTTTCTTTAAAAGAATTATTAGGTATAGATATATTCGCCGCGCATTTTAATCACTGTATCCGCGGTGAAGAAGCCGACCGTGACGAGGCTTTTGTCACGGACATTTGCGACAAGCTCGCGATAAGCCTCTTCCTCGGCAGGGAAGATGTTCCTGCTGAGGCGGCTCAAACAGGCGAGAGCGTCGAGCTCTGCGCAAGGCGGCTCAGATATGCTTTCCTCGAGAGAGGCGCCGCAAGCATCAACGGCGCGAAGATCGCCACCGCCCACCACATGGGCGACAATGCCGAGACCGTGCTGTGGAATCTCGCGCGCGGCTCCGGCATCGACGGGCTTAGCGGCATCCCAGTTAAGAGGGGGGAGATCATCCGTCCGCTGCTGTGCGTTACCCGGGAGGAGATCGAGGCTTACTGTGCCGACAGAGGCTTGCGATACGTCACCGATTCTACTAATCTATCCGACGGATACACGCGCAACAGGCTGCGGCATCAGGTGGTGCCGGTGTTGTGCGAGTTGAATCCCGGCGCAATCGGGAACATCGCGCGTACCTCGGGCTTGATGCGCGAAGCCGATGATTATTTGAATAAAATTTCTGCAAAAGAATTAAAAGATGCCGAGACGGAGTACGGTCTGTCTTGCGAGAGGCTGCTGCGGCTCGAGCCGATAGTGCTCAAATACGCTGTGAAGAGCCTGCTTGAACAGCACGGCGCGCCGGTAGATTACCGCCATATCGGGCTGATCGCCGAAGCCATGCGTACAGGCGGCGCTGTGCAGCTCGGGCAGGGGTTTACAGCAGTGTGCTCTCAGGGTATCCTGCGGATTAAATCCGACGATACGGAGATGGACGAGCTACCGACTCTCGGCGACTTTCTTGAAAATAACGGTATCCGTATCAGGATCCGCGAAGGTAAGCCGATCTTACCGGACGAGCTCAAGGGCTCAGATCAAAAAATTCACAATTTGTTATTATACAACAGCATACCGTGTGATATAATCACACAAGATACCGTTCTGCGCCGTCGGATGGCAGGGGATACCTTCACCGACCCGAGGCGCAGGGTGACAAAAACGCTGAAAAAGCTGATGAATGAGAAGAAGCTCCCGCGTGAGATCCGCGGTGACATACCGCTCATAGCGAACGGCTCGACCGTGCTGTGGATAAGCGGCTTCGGCACATCGGCTCAGGCAGTACCGGATTTGACCCGTGACGGGGATATAATATTACTTATGGGGGAACATCATGCATAAGGATCTGGAGAAAATATTGATAACGGAAGAAGAGATCAGGGAGGCTACGGCTCGCCTCGCAGCTCAGATCGAGGAGGATTACAAAGGCGAAGAGGACATCGTCTTCGTCGGTCTGTTGAAGGGCAGCGTGCAGTTCATGGCTGATCTTTTGAAGCATATCGACATGATGTGCAAGATAGACTTCATGTGCGTGTCGAGCTACGGCAAGGGCACCAAGAGCACCGGCAGGGTGAATATCATCAAGGACCTGTCGGAGCCTATAGACGATAAGAACGTCATCATCGTCGAGGATATCATCGACAGCGGCAACACGCTGAGCTTTATCAATAAGTACTTCTCGGCTAAGAACGCAAAGTCGGTGCGTATATGCACCCTGCTGAACAAGCCCTCGCGCCGCGAGGTCGAGATCGACGTAGATTACGTCGGCTTCGAGGTGGAGGACGAATTCGTCGTAGGCTACGGTCTCGACTACAGGGAGTATTACCGCAACCTGCCGTATATAGGCGTCCTCAAGCACGAGATATACGAGTGATTCAAAAGGCGCCCTTGTGTAAAGGGAACTGTCGACGAACGTCGACTGAGGGATTGTATAAATGGAGCAAAGCGACCAACCTTTATTAATAAATAGGTTTCTCCCTTCGGTCGGTCAACTATGCAATCCCTCCACCGCTGATCGCGGTCCCCCTCCCTTTCCCAAAGGGAGGCTTAAGAAGGAGTGAGATATATTGAACAACAATAAGAATTCTAATTCAGGCAAGGTGAAAAGCCTGCTGATCTATCTGGGTATACCCATCATCGCGATACTGGTGATGTCTTTGGTGCTCACACAGGCTCCCAAGGACACCCACACCTACTCCGAGGTCGTCGGTTACTTTGAGAAGCAGGAGGTCACCGAGTTCAAGGTAGAGAGCAGCGGCTCTACGACAAAGCTGCAGCTCAAGCTCAAGGACGATACCGTGATCAATCACAAGGTGATGGACTGGTACACCTTCTGGGAAGACGTCAAGGACGATATCGAGGCTTATAACAAGAAGAATCCCGATAAGCCCATGAAATACGACCTCACTCCGGTGGGGGACAACTCCTTCCTTATCGAGCTGATCCCGACGGTGATACTCGTTATCGCTCTGGTGGCGTTCTGGTTCTTCATCATGCGCCGTATGGGCGGCGGTATGGGCGGCAGAGAGATGAACTTCGGCAAGGCTAAGTTCAAGAACCAGACCGACGAGAAGAAGAAGACCACCTTCGCCGACGTCGCAGGCGCGGATGAGGAGAAGGAAGAGCTCGAGGAGATCGTCGAGTTCCTCAAGAATCCCGAAAGATACAATAAGCTCGGCGCCCGTATACCCAAGGGCGTGCTGCTCGTGGGCCCTCCCGGTACCGGTAAGACCCTGCTTGCCAAGGCTGTTGCAGGCGAGGCAGGCGTGCCGTTCTTCTCGATATCCGGCTCCGACTTCGTCGAGATGTTCGTCGGCGTCGGCGCATCGAGAGTTCGCGACCTCTTCGATACCGCTAAGAAGAATTCTCCCTGTATCGTATTCATAGACGAGATCGACGCTGTCGGCAGACAGAGAGGCGCGGGTCTCGGCGGCGGTCACGATGAACGCGAGCAGACTTTGAACCAGCTGCTTGTCGAGATGGACGGCTTCGGCGCTAACGAGGGCGTCATCATGATCGCGGCTACCAACCGCCCCGACATCCTCGACCCGGCGCTGCTCAGACCCGGTCGTTTCGACCGTCAGGTCATGGTCGGCTATCCCGATATCAACGGACGAGAGGCTATCCTCAAAGTCCATGCGAGAGAGAAGCCCCTGTCGCCCGACGTCAAGCTGCGCGACGTAGCCAAGCAGACCGCAGGCTTCACCGGTGCGGATCTCGCGAACCTCCTCAACGAGGCTGCTTTGCTTGCCGCACGCAAGCATAAGAAGGCTATCACTCAGACCGAGATCGAAGAGGCTGCTATCAAGGTAGTCGTCGGCTCCGAGAAGAAGAGCAAGGTCATGAGCGACCGCGAGAAGAAGCTGACCGCCTATCATGAGGCCGGCCACGCTATCTGCTTCTACTCCTGCGAGACTCAGGATCCCGTGCATCAGATATCCATCATACCGCGCGGTATGGCAGGCGGCTACACAATGCCGCTGCCCACCGAGGACAGGAGCTACCGCTCCAAGCGCGAGATGGAGGAGGAGATCATCGTCGATCTGGGCGGCCGTGTCGCCGAGGCTCTGGTGCTGGGAGATATCTCCACCGGCGCTTCCAACGATATCGAGAAGGCTACCAAGACCGCGACGAACATGGTCGTCAAGTACGGTATGTCCGAGACGCTCGGCCCGATCAACTACACCTCCGGCGACGGCGAGATCTTCATCGGCAGGGATATGGGTCACACCAAGAACTACTCCGAGGAGACAGCCGGCAAGATCGACGCAGAGGTACACCGCATCGTCAGCGAGGCGTACAGGAAGACCGAGGATATCCTCAACGCCAATATGCCTAAGCTGCACGAGACCGCTGCATACCTCATGAAGCATGAGAAGATGTCCGGCGAGACCTTTGCTCAGGTCATGGAGGGCACGTATGTCGAGCCTGTCGAGACCGCAGAGGAATCGGCGGCACCGATAGAAGCTGAGAAGGATAATTCTACAGAAGAATAATATAATGATTTCGCTGTCATTGCGAAGACGCGAGCGCCTTTATCTATCTTTATGAAGCGTTGATCTGACTTTATTAAAGAAAGGATAAAGGCACACGTGCCCAATCCCGAAAAAAGGGGATCTGTCTGTATGCTGTATCAGACGGTATTTATCCGCAGGGGATTGCCACGGTCGCAGGCTCCCTCGCAATGACAGTGTTGTTGTAAAGAAGTGATTTTATGCAAGATAAGATAATCATAAAAGGCGCGAGAAAGCATAATCTGAAAAACGTCGATCTCGAGATACCGCGCGACAAGCTCGTCGTGCTCACGGGTCTTTCGGGCTCGGGGAAGAGCTCGCTCGCCTTCGACACCATCTATGCCGAGGGTCAGCGCAGATACGTCGAGAGCCTCTCGTCTTACGCGAGGATGTTCCTCGGTCAGATGAAGAAGCCCGAGGTCGACTCTATCGACGGTCTCTCTCCGGCTATTTCGATAGATCAGAAGACGACGTCCAAGAATCCGCGCTCTACGGTCGGTACGGTGACGGAGATATACGACTACTTCCGCCTGCTGTACGCGCGTATCGGCGTGCCTCACTGCCCTAAGTGCGGCCGCGAGATCACCCAGCAGACCATCGACCAGATCGCCGACAGCGTTCTCGCTATGGACGAGGGGACGAAGATCCAGGTGATGGCTCCGCTTATCAGGGGCAAGAAGGGCGAGCACAAGGGCGTGTTCGACTCGGCGCGTAAATCGGGCTTTGCCCGCGTGCGTGCAGACGGCATACTCTATGATCTGAGCGAGGATATAGTTCTTGAAAAGAATAAAAAGCACACCGTTGAGATAGTTGTCGACCGCCTTGTGATAAAGGACGGCATACGCTCCCGACTCACCGACAGCCTTGAGACCGCCTCGAAATTAGCCGACGGGCTTGTGCTTGTCAGCGTGATGGACGGCGAGGATATCCTCTACTCGCAGAACTACGCCTGTCCCGAGCACGGCATCAGCGTCAACGAGCTGACCCCGAGGATGTTCTCGTTCAACAATCCCTTCGGCGCCTGTCCGAAGTGCACCGGTCTGGGAGTGTTCCTGCGCGTGGATCCTGCGCTGATCATCCCCGACCCGGAAAAAACTATCGCTCAGGGGGCGATCAAGGGCTCCGGCTGGGCGATGGAGGGCAACACCATCGCGCAGATGTATATGGACGGCCTCGCCGAGAAATACGGCTTCGATTACAACACCCCTGTCAAGGAGCTGCCGCAGGTGGTCGTTGATAAGATACTCTACGGCACCAACGGCGAGAAGCTGCACCTGATACGCCGCACGCCCTTTAATAAGAGCGAGCTGTACCGCGAGTTCGAGGGCATCATCCCTAATCTCGAACGCCGCTTCCGCGACAGCAACTCCCAGTGGGTAAAGGAAGAGATACAGAGCTACATGACCGAGATACCCTGCGACGAGTGCAAGGGCAAGCGACTCTCGGCGATATCGCTCGCCGTCACCGTCGGCGGCATGAACATCGCCGACCTGTGCGATATGTCGGTCGTGAGCATCCTCGACTTCATCGAGGGTATAGATATCAGCGAACGCGACCGCGTCATCGCAGGCGAGATCCTGAACGAGATCAAGTCGCGGCTGAACTTTCTGCGCTCGGTAGGCTTGGGCTATCTGACCTTGTCCAGAGCTTCGGCTACGTTATCCGGCGGCGAGAGTCAGAGGATACGCCTTGCTACCCAGATAGGCTCCGCTTTGATGGGCGTGCTGTACATCCTCGATGAGCCCTCGATCGGCTTGCATCAGCGCGACAACGACAAGCTGCTGTCTACGCTGAAAAAGCTCAGGGATATCGGCAACACCGTGATAGTCGTCGAGCATGACGAGGACACCATGCGCACCGCAGATTACATCGTGGATATCGGTCCCGGAGCAGGTGTGCACGGCGGCGAGATCGTCGCCACCGGCAGCGTCGAGGACATCAAGGCGTGCGAAAAATCCATGACGGGTCAGTATCTCTCCGGCAAACGGTCTATCCCTGTACCAGAACACCGCAGAGAGGGCAACGGCAAGCAGCTGACTATCCGCGGCGCAAAGCAGAACAATCTGAAAAACATTGACGTTAATATTCCTTTAGGGAAATTTGTCTGCGTCACCGGCGTGTCCGGCTCGGGCAAGAGCTCCCTGATAAACGAGATACTTTACAAGCACCTTGCACGTGAGCTCAACCGTGCCAAGACCACCCCCGGCAAGTTCAAAGAGATAACCGGGCTTGACGCGCTCGATAAGGTCATCAACATAGATCAGAGCCCTATCGGAAAAACTCCGCGCTCAAATCCCGCGACCTACACCGGCGTGTTCACCGATATACGCAGCCTGTTCGCCTCCACCACCGACAGCAAGATGCGCGGCTACACAGCCTCACGCTACAGTTTCAACGTCAAGGGAGGCAGATGCGAGGCGTGCCAGGGCGACGGCATCATCAAGATAGAGATGCACTTTTTGCCCGATATCTACGTGCCGTGCGAGGTCTGCAAGGGCAAGCGCTATAACCGCGAGACCCTCGAGGTCAAGTACAAGGGCAAGTCGATACACGACGTCCTTGAGATGACCGTAGAGGAAGGGCTCGAGTTCTTCAAGAACATCCCGAAGATCCAAAGGAAGCTGCAGACTATATACGACGTGGGTCTGGGGTATATCAAGATCGGTCAGCCTGCGACTACTCTCTCGGGCGGCGAGGCTCAGCGAGTGAAGCTGTCTACGGAGCTGAGCAAGCGCGCCACCGGCAGGACCGTATATATCCTCGACGAGCCGACGACTGGCCTGCATATCGCGGATGTGCATCGCTTGGTAGAGGTGCTGCACAAGCTGGTAGACTCCGGCAACACGGTCATCGTCATCGAGCATAACCTCGAGCTGATAAAGACCGCGGATCATATCATCGACCTCGGTCCCGAGGGCGGCGATATGGGCGGCACCGTGATAGCGCAGGGTACCCCCGAGGAGGTTGCCGCGTGCGAGCAGTCCTTTACCGGTCAATATTTGAAACCGTTATTGCAATAACAATCAGAGCTCGTGAGAACGGGCTCTGATTTCTACTTTTTTTAACATAAGCTGTAAACTTAGATTGATTGAAAAGACCGATAAACAGTGCTATAATACGGTATGAAAGGAATGATTAGGTATGATTTCTTCGAATATACGTTACCTGAGGAATCAGGAGGGTCTGAGTCAGGAGGCTTTCGCCGAGCGCTTCGGCGTGTCGCGCCAGAGCGTAGCGAAGTGGGAGAACGGCGACAGCACGCCCGATATCGTCAAGTGCCGCGAGATAGCCGATCACTATGAGATCAGCATAGACTTCAGCCTGCCGCTCTCGGCGGAGCAGGCCGAGCTCTCGAAGCCAAACGAGGGCAAGTATATCTTTGGCGTGACTAAGGTGGGCGAGAGGGGACAGATCGTCATCCCGAAGCACGCCCGCGAGATCTTTGATATAAAGCCCGGCGACCGGCTGATGGTCATGGGCGACACCAACAAGGGCGGCATAGCTCTGGCCAAGGTCAGCATGGGCGCCCTTTTAGGCAGAAAGTAAGGAGAAGACTATGGAAGCTATCAGGACAAAGGAGCTTGTAAAGAAGTATAAGGATCTGACCGCCGTGAAGGGGTTGGATCTCACGGTGCACAAGGGCGAGCTGTACGCGCTTTTGGGCGTGAA
Source organism: uncultured Eubacteriales bacterium (assembly GCA_900319615.1). GTDB lineage: Bacteria > Bacillota > Clostridia > Oscillospirales > Acutalibacteraceae > Ruminococcoides. The sequence goes on along the minus strand of ONPE01000022.1, from coordinate 15,163 downwards.
CGGCGCAGGCAAATCGACTACGATAAAGATGCTCTCGTGTCTGACACGCCCCACCTCGGGCGACGCAGAGGTCATGGGTCACAGCATCGTGAGCGACTCGGTCAGGGTGAGGGAGATCATAAACGTCTCGCCTCAGGAGACCGCTGTGGCGGCTAAGCTGAGCGTGAGGGAGAATCTCGAGTTCATCGCGCGTATCTACGGCAGCGATAAGGCTGAGGCTAAACGCAAGACTGATAAGATGATCGAGGACTTTTCGCTGCAGGATGTGGAGAACAAGCGCGCGGCGACACTCTCCGGCGGTTGGCAGCGCAGGCTGAGCATAGCGATGGCGCTGATAACGGAGCCTGAGGTGCTCTTCCTCGACGAGCCGACTCTCGGTCTGGATGTGCTGGCGAGAAGAGAGCTGTGGCATTTTATCGAGAGCTTGAAGGGCAGGATGACCATAATCCTGACCACACACTATCTCGAAGAGGCTGAGAGCCTCTCGGACAGGATAGGCGTTATGGCACACGGTGTGCTGTGCGCGGAGGGTACCGCGGCGGAGCTCAAGGAGAAAGCCGGTACCGACGACTTTGAAGAGGCGTTCATCAGAATAGCGGGGGAGGGCGTAAAATGAGAGTTCTGACATTTTCTTCGCGTAATACTAAAGAGATCATGCGCGACCCGTTGTCGCTGTTCTTCGGCATAGGGTTCCCGCTGGTGCTGCTCGTGCTTTTGTCGCTGATAAACAGGAGCATCCCCAAGGGTCAGGGTCCCGATCTGTTTGAGATAGAGAAGCTGGCGCCCGGCATCGCTGTGTTCGGGCTGAGCTTTCTCGCGTTGTTCTCGTCGATGCTGATAGCAAAGGATCGCACCTCGAGCTTTGTGCTCAGGCTGTTCACGTCGCCGCTGAAGCCGGTCGACTTCATCCTCGGCTACACCCTGCCGATGCTCCCGATGGCTATCGCGCAAAGCGTCGTGTGCTTCGCGTTCTCGCTGCTGTTCGGCTTGAAGCTGAGCGCAAATCTGCTGCTCGCGGTGGTCGTCAACATCCCGATAGCCGTGGTGTTCATCGCGCTGGGACTGCTGTTCGGCACGGTGCTCAACGAGAAGGCTGTGGGCGGCGTATGCGGAGCCCTGCTGACGAATCTCTCGGCGTGGTTCTCTAACATCTGGTTCGACACCTCGCTGGTAGGCGGAGTTTTTTCGACGATAGCGAACATCCTGCCGTTCTCGCACGCCGTTAACGCTGCGAGGGCTGCCGTAGCCGGCGACTACGCGGCGATCATGCCCGAGCTGTGGTGGGTGATCGCATATGCTGCGGCTCTGACCGCAGCGGCTGTAGCGGTATTCGCAGCCAAACTCAAGAAAAACTGACGCGCACATCCTTTTACGCCATACTGTTTTGCCTGATATTGTCTTAAGCGAAACAGATCACAAAGTTGTGATACATAACAAATGCATTTTAGTGAGGAGTTAGGAGTTAGGAATTAGGAATTTCGGGAAAGCCTGTCGGCTTTTGGATTGATATAACTTCTCATAAACGAATAACGCTCGCGACTCTGTTTCGCGGGCGTTTTTGTGCATTTAAAATAGTTATATAGAATCCGAGTGTTTGATAGTGATTTATAAATCGGGTGCGGGCATAGCCCGCCATCAATTCCTAATTCCTCATTCCTGACTCCTAATTAAATAAAAAGTCTTCAAATTTCTTTTGGATAATTAATTCGCTCTGCAAGGTGTGATAAAATGATTTGTGTATTTTTGATTTGCGGTCTTCGGTATGCGGAAAGACTTTGCTGTGATCCGCAGAAAAATATCGGATTCCGCCGATAAGGGGATGGATGTATGAAAATTGGATTTGATAATCAAAAGTACCTGGATATGCAGAGCCAGCACATCCGCGACAGGATAGCTCAGTTCGGCGACAAGCTGTATCTGGAATTCGGCGGCAAGCTGTTCGACGACTATCACGCCTCGCGCGTGCTGCCCGGCTTCAAGCCCGACTCAAAGCTGCAGATGCTCATGCAGTTGAAGGATGAGGCTGAGATCGTCATCGTCATCAGCGCCGACGACATCGCAAAGAATAAGGTTCGCGGCGATTTAGGAATCACCTACGACCTCGATGTGCTCAGGCTGATCGACGTTTTCCGCAGCAGGGGACTGTATGTGGGCTCGGTTGTCCTCACCAGATTCTCCGAGCAGTCTGCCGCGATCAAGTTTGAGAAGCGCCTCACCGGCAACGGCATCCGCGTCTATCATCACTACAGCATACCGAACTATCCCTCGGACATCGACCTGATCGTCAGCGAGGATGGTTACGGACGCAATGACTATGTCGAGACGAGCCGCCGTCTGGTGGTCATCACGGCTCCGGGCCCCGGCTCGGGCAAGATGGCTGTGTGCCTCTCTCAGCTCTATCACGAGAACATGAGGGGAGTCAAGGCGGGTTACGCTAAGTTCGAGACCTTCCCGATCTGGAACCTTCCATTGAAGCATCCGGTCAACGTCGCATACGAGGCGGCTACAGCCGACCTCAACGACGTTAACATGATCGACCCGTTCCATCTTGAGGCTTACGGCGAAACCACCGTAAACTATAACAGGGATATCGAGATCTTCCCGGTGCTGAACACGATGTTTGAGACCATCCTCGGCAAATCTCCGTACAAGTCGCCGACGGATATGGGCGTCAATATGGCGGGCAAATGCATCGTCGACGACGAGGCTACCTGCGCCGCCGCTAATCAGGAGATCATCCGCCGCTATTACACCGCCATGTGCAACCGCACCAAGGGCAACGGCTCGGCGGACGAAGCATATAAGATCGGACTGCTGATGAAGCAGAGCAAGCTATCTGCAGACGACCGCCCGGTGATCGGGGAGGCTTTGGAGAAAGAGCAGGAGACCGGTATGCCTGCCGCAGCCATCGAGCTGGGCGACGGCACCATCATCACCGGCAAGACCTCGGATCTGCTCGGAGCCTGTGCCGCGATGCTGCTCAACGCGATGAAGTTCCTCGGAAACATCCCGAAGGAGGTCGACCTGATCGACGCCGCTGTCATCGAGCCGATACAAAGGCTCAAGGTGGACAGCTTCGGCTCGGTCAATCCGCGCCTGCACACCGATGAGATCCTGATCGCGCTGTCTATCTCCGCTGTCACAAATCCGACAGCGAGGCTTGCTATGGAGCAGCTGCCGAAGCTCAGGAACACCGACGCGCACGCTACCGTTATCCTCGCAGAGACCGATACGCGCACGTTAAAGAAGCTGGGCGTCAACCTCACCACAGAGCCCAAGTACGAGACAAAGAAGCTGTACAGAGGCTAAACGCACGCGTGCGTTTTGTACGCCATACTGTTCGGTTTGCTGATAACGTAATAGTATTTATCACAGCGTCGGGATGATTCCCGGCGCTTTATTTTCGGTGAATAGTGAAGGGTGAATAGTGAAGGGTGGGCTTCGCCCGCACCTGATTTGAAAATAGCTCTCAAAAGTTCACATCCGCTTATACAAAAACAAAAATCCGCAGGATTTTCCCTCAATTCCTAACTCCTAACTCCTCACTCCTAACTCCTCACTCCTAACTAAAAGCACGCTCCGTGTCCATATTGCACAGAAATCTGCGGAAATTTTAGGCATTAGTACAAAGTACATAAACAGACTGAAATTATGGCAAAAGTTTTTACATATTTTGCAAAAACACCTTGATTTAATTACACGTTTGTAGTAAAATATATCCGATGTAACTGTATTACATTTAAAACAATCTCACAGGAGGAATTATTATGTCAGTAAAAGTTGCTATCAACGGCTTTGGCCGTATCGGTCGTCTGGCTTTCCGTCAGATGTTCGGCGCCGAGGGTTATGATGTAGTTGCTATCAACGACCTCACCAACCCGGCTATGCTCGCAAACCTGCTCAAGTACGACACAGCACAGAAGGGTTACTGCGGCGTTATCGGCGAGGGTCTGCACACCGTAGAGGCAGGCGAGAACTCCATCATCGTCGACGGCAAGGAGATCACCATCTATGCAGAGGCAGACGCTTCCAAGCTGCCCTGGGGTGAGATCGGCGTAGACGTAGTGCTCGAGTGCACAGGCTTCTACTGCTCCAAGGCTAAGTCTCAGGCTCACATCGACGCAGGCGCCAAGAAGGTCGTCATCTCTGCTCCCGCAGGCAATGACCTCAAGACCATCGTATTCAGCGTTAACGAGGATACTCTGACCGCCGACGATCAGATCATCTCTGCTGCATCCTGCACCACCAACTGCCTGGCTCCCATGGCGGACACTCTCAACAAGTTCGCTCCCATCCAGACAGGTATCATGTGCACCGTACACGCTTACACAGGCGACCAGATGATCCTGGACGGCCCGCACAGAAAGGGCGATATGAGAAGAGCCCGCGCAGGCGCTTGCAACATCGTTCCCAACTCCACCGGCGCTGCCAAGGCTATCGGCCTGGTCATCCCCGAGCTGAACGGTAAGCTCATCGGCGCTGCTCAGCGTGTTCCGGTTTGCACCGGCTCCACCACCATCCTCACCGCCGTAGTCAAGGGCGACGACGTAACCAAGGAAGGCATCAACGCCGCTATGAAGGCTGCTGCTTCCGAGAGCTTCGGTTACAACGAGGATCCGATCGTTTCTTCCGACGTTATCGGTATGAAGTACGGCTCCCTCTTCGACGCTACCCAGACCATGGTTTCCCCGATCGGCGACGGTCTGTATGAGGTTCAGGTTGTTTCTTGGTATGACAACGAGAACAGCTACACCTCTCAGATGGTTCGCACAATCAAGTACTTCGCTGAGCTGTAATCGCTGATTTACGCTCAGAGCCGGAGATGATTTGCCTGTCAGAGAATCCGGCTGATATGCGGTCATCAAAGGTACAATAAACAAACAAGGCTCCCGGGGCGTAATGCTTCGGGAGCAATCTTTTTTTAATTAGGAATTAGGAGTGAGGAGTTAGGAATTGTAGGAAAGCCTGACGGCTTTTGGATTGATATAACTGATATAGATGCTAAAGAAGAAATTAGGAATGATGAGTTTTAAGGGAGAACGGTTAACGGTGAACGGAGAACGGTGATGGGAGGGCTTTTCCTCAGCCGGAGACGGCACCCCTCTGTCGCTTCGCGACACCTCCCCCACGGGGGAGACCCCCACACCCGATTTTTAGTATACCATACTGTTATGTTTGATGTTAACTGAGAGGCATTTATCACAGCGTTGAGATTTATCTCCGACCGCTCTCTATCATACGTTACAGTGAGAGTGGTAGGGTACGGCGCTTGCGACGTACCGTTAACTATTCGATAAATCTATTTCAAATGCGGAGCAACTGCAACCTATCGCTTCGCGAATGACGCTGCGCGTCCGGTACGCTATCTGACGTTTTTGAGTAAATCGTTGGAATCATATCCCAACGCTGTGATCTATCTCACTTTCGACGCTATCAAGCAAAACAGTATGGTGTACTAAAAAGGGTGAGGGCGGAGCCCTCCATCAATTCCTAATTCCTAACTCCTAACTCCTAACTACTGACAATTCCTCATTCCTAATTCCTAACTTCTAACAAATTATTGACAAAGTTTTACTGTTGTTGTATAATTCTAAAGGTTGCTATATTTTTGAGCAAAAACGAAACCAATATTGTAAACCAACATCGAAAAGGAGAAGAAAAATGAAAAAAGCATTAGCACTTATCATGGCTGTAGTTTTTATCGCTTCCGTAGCCGTTCTCGCAGGCTGCTCCAAGGCTGACAACACTGCAGCTACTACCGCACCTGCGGCTACTACCGCAGCAGCTACCGCAGATCAGGCTGCCGACGCAGGCAAGACCTACGTCATCTATTCCGACAACGCGTTCGCTCCGTTTGAGTATCTCGACACCGAGACCAACACCTACGTTGGCGTTGACATGGACATCATGGCTGCCGTTGCAGAAGACCAGGGCATCAGCTATGAGATGCACAACGAGGGCTTCGACGCTTCTATGGGCGCTGTTCAGTCCGGTCAGGCAGACGCTATGATCGCCGGTATGACCATCACCGACGAGCGTAAAGAGAGCTTCGATTTCTCTGACGCTTACTTCAACGACGGTCAGGTCTTCGTAGCTAAGGAAGGCACAACTCTCGATGACCTCAAGGGCAAGACCGTTGCAGCCAAGACCTCTACCGTTGGCGGCGAGTACGCAGAGTCCGTTAAGGATCAGTACGGCTTCACCATCAACTACTATGAGGGTTCCGATCAGATGTATCAGGCAGTTCTCACAGGCGCAGACGTAGCTTGCGTAGAGGACTTCTCCGTCATCGGTTACGCTATCAAGACCGGTCAGGTCGACCTCAAGATCGTCTCTGAAGAGCCCGCAAACATCAAGGGCTACGGCTTCGCTGTTCAGAAGGGCAAGAACGCCGAGCTGCTCGAGAAGTTCAACGCCGGCCTCAAGAACATCAAGGCTAACGGCAAGCTGGCTGAGATCCTCGCTAAGTACGGTTATTGATAAAGACTCGTCGTCATCGCGATGACGATCCTGTTATAAATTTCTGTTCAGCACGGTAAGTCCTTTATCGTGCTGAATTTATATGAAGGCAGTTGTAGTATATGGATTTTGCAAAAGTATTCAACGAGGCTCTTCCTCTCTTGCTGGAGGGTCTGAAGCTCACCGTTATCACCTCGCTGGTGTCTATCGGTATCGGCATGATCATCGGTCTGTTCGTGTGCCTGATGAAGATGTCGAAGAACGTCGTCCTCAGGGCGATCGCGGGCGTGTATATCTGGATCATCCGCGGCACACCTATGCTGGTGCAGGCGTTCATCGTCTTCTTCGGCGTACCGCAGATCATCAGGATGTTCGTCTCTGACTTCAAGTTCACCGCTATCACGGCGGGCGTTATCACCCTGTCGCTGAACGCCGGCGCTTATCTCGCCGAGATCTACCGCGGAGGCATCATGGCTGTCCCCAAGGGACAGACCGAGGCTGCGCGCTCTCTGGGCATGACCCACGGTCAGACCATGCGCAAGGTCGTTCTCCCTCAGGCGCTCAAATTCTCCATCCCGTCGCTGGTGAACCAGTTCATCATCACCATCAAGGATACGTCTATCCTCTCGGCTATCGGCATGGCTGAGCTTGTCAACAAAGCCAAGACCTATGTCGGCAGCACCTACACCTTCTTCGAGACCTATCTGGTGGTCGCGCTGATGTACCTCGTCATCATCTCTCTGCTGATGATCCTGTCCAACTACATCGAGAAGAAGTTAAAATACGAAGCTAAGTCCAAGAGGGGGAAGAGGCACCGTGACCAACATTAATAAAGATAACAAAAAGGTCGTCGTAAAGGATCTTCACAAGTATTTCGACCGCAATGAGGTACTCACCGGCATCGACGCCGAGATATTCGAGGGCGAGGTCGTGTGCGTGATCGGTCCCTCCGGCTCCGGTAAATCCACCTTCCTGCGCTGTCTGAACAAGCTCGAGGACGCTACCTCCGGCACCATCATCATCGACGGCTTCGATATCACCGATAAGAAGGTCGATATCAACAAGGTCAGGGAGAATATCGGCATGGTGTTCCAGCAGTTCAACCTGTTCCACAACATGACCGTGATCAAGAACATCATGGTAGCCCCCACGACGCTCAAGAAGATGACCGCAGATGAAGCCTATGCCAAGGGCATGGAGCTGCTCGGCAGGGTCGGTCTTGCGGACAAAGCTGATTCTTTCCCCGGAGAGCTCTCGGGCGGTCAGCAGCAGCGAGTCGCCATAGCCAGAGCCCTTGCGATGAACCCGGATATCATGCTCTTTGACGAGCCCACCTCCGCTCTCGATCCCGAGATGGTAGGCGAGGTTCTGGACGTTATGAAGGAGCTCGCCGCCGAGGGTATGACGATGATCGTCGTCACCCACGAGATGGGCTTTGCGAGAGAAGTATCCGACCGCGTGCTGTTCATGGCTGACGGAGTCATCTGTGAGCAGGGCACCCCTGCGGAGGTTTTCGATAATCCGCAGAACGACCGTACTAAAGACTTTTTGTCAAAGGTACTGTAAATCATCAGATAAAAATATAAGCAGTGTAGCATAACGCTATACTGCTTTTTCTTTTAGTACACCATACTGTTTTGTCTGATGTTGGCATAAGTAAGATAGATCACGGCGTTGGGATATGATCAAATGCCTTCCCCTTGAGGGGAAAGCCGGCTCGGGTTGCCGAGACGGATGAGGATTTCCATTCGCGTTTCATAGAGAATTACACAATCGCGGCGCTGTGAGTTTTTAGTGTAACTGTAAACTTGTAAACTGTAAACTTGCGTTTGAAAACTTTTTCTGTTTATCTATACCTGTTTTATTTTTTTATATTCTTAAGTTACGGTTACATGGTTTACATATAGAAGAAACCCACTGTTCATGCCGCTTTTTGATGTAACAAGATCGCGTAACCGTGATGAACAAATTGTTACGGCGTTTACACCTGATAATGTTCGCTGCTTTTCGGGATGACAGACGTTTCATATATCGAAAACAGCAGACAGAATACGCACGCTGCTTTCAGACCGATCTCTGATAAAACTACTGCTTACCTTTATAAGCGCAGTTCATCGTGCAGCCCTCGCAGCCGCAGGAGCATCTTCCTTTTTTCTTTCTTCGAATTATAATGACGACTGCAGCGATGACTGCTATAGCTATAACAGCCGTTATGATTATCTCAATCGTATTCATATATCCTCCCGAAAAGTGCATGGTAATTATGATAAGTACAGATTTCATTGTGTGTAAAGGGGATAGTAGCGATACTCAGGCGCGCCTGTTACACGCCGCAGAGCATACATATATAGTATACGATCATGGTGATGATATACGCGATCGCGCACTGCCAGATCACCATGCCGATCGCCCAGCGTCTGCCGAGCTCACGGCGCACCGAGGTCACAGCCGCGATGCACGGCGTATAGAGCAGGCTGAATATCAGCATGGATACAGCCGTCAGCGGAGCTATGACTCCCGCGACTCCGCCCTTGTACAGTACCTCCATAGCCGCCACAACGCTCTCTTTGGCGATGACTCCGCTTATCAGCGAGGTCACGAGCCGCCAGTCGCCCAAGCCTATCGGGGAGAATATCGGAGCTATGAAGCCCGCTATCACCGAGAGTATGCTGCCCTGCGAGTCGTCGACCATGTCGAGGGAAAAGCTGAAATGCTGCAGGAACCACAGCACGATGGTCGCGATGAAGATGATCGTGAAGGCTCGCTGTAAAAAGTCCTTTGCCTTCTCCCACAGCAGGCGCATAACGTTCTTTGCGCCCGGCATACGGTAGTTGGGCAGCTCCATGACGAACGGCACAGCCTCGCCCCTGAACATCGTTTTCTTCATCAGCAGCGCCATAAAAAGCCCTACTACTATGCCGAGGATGTACAGCCCGGTGATGATAAGCCACTTCTCCCTTGCGAAGAATGCCGTAACGAAGAAGGCGTATATCGGCAGCTTTGCGGTGCAGCTCATGAACGGTGTGAGCAGTATCGTCATCCTGCGGTCGCGCTCGCTGGGCAGAGTGCGCGTAGACATGACCGCCGGTACGGTGCAGCCGAAGCCTATCAGCATGGGTACGATGCTGCGTCCGGAGAGACCGATGCGCCTGAGCAGCTTGTCCATGAAGAACGCCACCCTCGCAAGATAGCCGGTATCCTCCAGTATGGACAGGAAGAAGAACAGTATCACGATGACCGGCAAAAAGCTCAGCACGCTGCCTACGCCGGTGAGTATTCCGTCGGTGACGAGACCGGTTATCACTGCGTTTACTCCTGCGCCTTCAAGCGCCGTGCGCACAGTACCGGTCAGGGCTTCCAAACCGCTTTCCAAAAGATTCTGCAGGTTGCCCCCGATGAGCTCGAAGGTCAGATAGAATACCGCCGCCATGATGAGGATGAACATCGGCAGGGCGGTGTACTTGCCGGTGAGTATGCGGTCGATCCTGCGGCTGCGGATGTGCTCGCGGCTCTCCTTGGGCTTCGAGACCGTCTGCTTGCATACCTTTTCTATAAACGCGTAGCGCATATCCGCGATGGCGGCGTTGCGGTCGAGCCCGCGCTCCTTCTCCATGCGGCTTACGATGTGCTCCAGCATATGCAGCTCTTCATCATCGAGCTCCAGCGCTTTCTGAACGAGAGGATCGCCCTCGATCAGCTTTGACGCCGCAAAGCGCAGGGGGATATCTGCGGCGGCAGCCTTGTCCTCTATAAGATGGCATACCGCGTGCAGGCATCTGTGCACCGCGCCGCCGTGATCGGTGTTGTCGCAAAAGTCCTGACGCGCAGGCTTCTCCTGATAATGCGCGATGTGTACGGCGTGACGTACAAGCTCGTCCACGCCCTCGTTCTTCGCCGCGGATATCGGCACCACGGGCACGCCTAACAGGGCTTCGAGGGTGTTGATGTCGATGGAGCCGCCGTTTGCGGTGATCTCGTCCATGATATTCAGCGCCACGACCATCGGGAAGTCCATCTCGAGCAGCTGCATGGTCAGATAGAGGTTGCGCTCGATGTTTGTAGCGTCGACGATGTTGATGATCGCCTTGGGCTTCTCCTTGAGCACAAAGTCGCGCGAGACTATCTCTTCGCCCGAGTACGGCGACATCGAGTAGATGCCGGGCAGGTCGGTGACAAGCGTATCGGGGCGTCCCTTGATCATGCCGTCCTTGCGGTCTACGGTCACGCCGGGGAAGTTGCCCACGTGCCGGTTGGAGCCGGTAAGCTGATTGAACAGCGTGGTCTTGCCGCAGTTCTGGTTGCCGACAAGCGCAAAGGTCAGCAGGGTGCCCTCGGGCAACGGGTCGCCGCTGCCCTTTTCATGAAAGCGTCCCTCTTCGCCCAGACCGGGGTGGGGGGTCGTTTTGTGTTCCTGCTCGAGTTTCTCCTCGATCTTCTCGATGGGGGAGACCTCGACCTTTTGTGCGTCTGCAAGGCGCAGGGTCAGCTCGTAGCCGTGTATGCGCAGCTGCATGGGGTCGCCCAGGGGCGCGAGCTTGACGAAGGTGACCTCCGCTCCGGGGATAACGCCCATGTCTAAAAAGTGCTGGCGCAGGCTGCCCTCGCCGCCGACGGCGGTTATCACGGCAGACTGACCGGGTTTTAGTTCTTTAAGTGTCATGCAAAACATCTCCGTAGGATATTGAGTCGGATATTGTAGGTTAGTATATACTAACTATATCAGGTTTTGCCTTATGTGTCAATCTGTTTGCGTATGTGTATGTACGATTTTGCCGTCAAAAGATAAATTTTGAACAAATTGTTAATAATCAAATTTGACCTTGACTTTCTTTGACCAATGGTATATACTATAGTCAAGGTCAGAAAAGATCAAGACAAGGAATTAGGAGTTAGGAGTTAGGAGTTAGGAATTAGGAGTTAATGGAGGGCTGCGCCCTCACCTGTTTTTTAGTACACTATAATGTTCTGTCTGATTTCGTATAATTCATTCAAGAGAGAAGGTAATATATATGCGTATAAGTGATTTGGTAGCTCAGTACATCAAGGATATCCTTGAAGAGCAGGACGGCGAGGCTGAGATCAGGCGCAACGAGCTTGCAACAACCCTCGGCTGTGTGCCGAGCCAGATAAACTACGTCATCACCTCGCGCTTCACCCCTGAGCAGGGGTACATCGTAGAGTCGAGGCGCGGAGGCGGCGGATACATCCGCATCACCCGTATCAACGACACCCGATCGGGCACGATCATGCACATCGTCAACTCGGTCGGCAAATCGCTCGATAAGGCTACGGCGGAGGTCATGCTCGACAATCTCCTCGGCAGAGGGGTCATCGAGGCGCCCAGCGCAAAGCTGATGGCGGCGGCAACGGGGGAGAGGGCATATCTCAGCGTACCCCAGCAGTACCGCGATTCGTTGAGGGCAACGATATTCAAAAATATGCTGTTGACTTTGCTCGACACATAATTGATAAGGTATATGATAAAATAAAATGTCATTGCGAGGCGATTTATCGCCGTGGCAATCTCAACCGAATAAAACGGTATTTCCGACAGGGGGATCGCCACGGTCGCAGACTCCCTCGCGATGACGATGATCAAGAACGGAGGTAATAATATGTTATGTCAACACTGTAAGCAACATGAGGCAACCACGGTCGTCAAGACCATGATAAACGGCAAGTATGAAGAGCACAGGCTTTGTCCGAAGTGTGCTCACGAGCTCGGCTACGATAAGATGTTCCCGGATTTTTCCGCGGATTTCGGCGGACTGCTCTCGGGCTTCTTCTCCAACGCTCTCCCGGCTGTATCGGGAGCCACCCACTGCAGCAGCTGCGGCAGCACACTTAACGACATCAAGCGCACCGGTAAGGTCGGCTGCGCGGATTGCTACGATACGTTTTTCGATGAGCTTTTGCCCACCATCCGCAGCGTCCACGGCAACACCTTCCACAAGGGCAAGCACCCCGGCGATATCGAGTACACCGTCAACGATGAAAAGACCGGCGATACCGATAAGCTGACAAAGCTCAGGGATGAGCTGAAGAAGGCTATAGCAGACGAAAACTTTGAGCGTGCGGCTCAGCTGCGCGACGAGATAAAGGAAGCGGAGGGATGATCATGAGTGAAGCTGTAGTATCGACCAGAATAAGACTGGCGAGGAATCTTAGGGATTATCCGTTCCCGATCCGTCTGCCTGCCGATAAAGCCCGCGAGATCGCGGACAAGGTAGAAGAAGCGCTCAAAGACTGCGATATCAGGTTCCACCGCATCGACCTCGACAAGGTATCGGACGCTATCAGGGTCGCGATGATCGAGCGCCATCTTGTCAGCCCGGATTTCATCAGCGCCAAGGAGGGCAGGGCAGTCTTCCTCAGCGACGACAACACCGTTTCGATAATGGTCAACGAGGAGGATCATATCCGCCTGCAGGTGATAAAGGACGGCTTTGAGCCGGACGAGGCTTACGCCTTAGCCGATAAGGTGGATAATATTCTCTCAAAGAAATTAAACTTCGCTTTCCATGAACAGCTCGGCTATCTTACCCAGTGCCCGACCAACCTCGGCACCGGCATGAGGGCTTCGGTGATGCTGCATCTGCCTGCTCTCGAGATCAGCGGCGCCGTCTATCGCATAGGCGCGAATCTCTCCAAGCTCGGGCTGACCATGCGCGGCTTGTACGGCGAGAGCACCAAGCCCGACGGAGCATTCTTCCAGCTCAGCAATCAGGTGACCCTCGGTATATCCGAAAAGGCGGCTATTGATAACCTGCGCAACATCACCACCCAGCTGATAACTCAGGAGATGAGAGCCAGAGAGCCGATGATGAACGATATCGAGGCTCAGGATAAGATACACCGCGCCTTAGGACTGCTCAAGACCGCAAGGCTGATGGATCACAGCGAAGCCATGAGGCTGCTCTCTCTTGTCAGATTGGGCGTGAGCTCAAAGCTGCTCGAGACCCTCTCTTCCGACAGCATAGACAAGCTGATCGTCGAGATCCAGCCTGCTTCTATCATGACGCGGTACGGCGACACGATGACGCCGCGCGACCGCGATATCAAACGCGCGGAGATCATCAGAGAAAGATTTGAATAAGTTTCGGTGAACGAGTGCATCGACGCGAAAATGATCCTTCACTCTTCACCCTTTACCCGTAAAGGAGGTATGGTATATGAAATACAATTTCAAAGGTTTTACACAGAAGGCTAACAAGGCGCTCAACCTCGCTATCGAGAGCGCACAGAACTTAGGTCATACCTATATCGGCTCCGAGCACATCCTGCTCGGCTTATGCAAAGAGAACAGCGGCGTAGCCTATGCCGCATTGAAGGACAGCGGCGTCACCGCCGAAAAGACCGAGCAGCTGATACGCGCAGGCTCCGGCGAGGGCAGCGCTCCCACTCAGCTCAGCCCCGACGATTTTACCCCGCGTACAAAGCGCGTCATGCAGACAGCTGTTATGTATTCGGCTCGTACAGGCTCCGGCTATGTCGGCACCGAGCATCTTCTGATCGCCCTGCTGTCCGACGGCGACAGCTACGCTATCCGCTATCTGCAGGAGATGGGCGTGAGCCCCCGTGCAGTTGCCGAGCGTATGAGCGCCCGTATGGAGGGCGGCGAACAGGACGCCTTTGAAGGCGCGTCCGGCTCTCAGGGCGGCGAGGACTCCGAGTCCAAGACTCTCGACAGTTTTTCGCGCGACCTCACCAAGGCTGCTAAGAACGGCGAGATCGACCCCGTCATCGGTCGTGATGAAGAGATCAAGCGCATCATCCAGATTCTCTCGCGCCGCACAAAGAACAACCCCTGTCTGATCGGCGAGCCCGGCGTAGGCAAGACCGCCATCGCAGAGGGCTTGGCTCTCAAGATCGCCAACGGCGAGGTGCCGGAGCATCTGCGCGACAAGCGCGTAGTTGCTCTCGACCTCACCGGCATGGTAGCCGGCACCAAGTACCGCGGCGAGTTTGAGGATCGCATCAAGAACGCCATCGACGAGGTCAAGAAGAGCAAGAACATCATCCTTTTCATCGACGAGCTGCACACCATCATCGGTACCGGAGCCGCAGAGGGCAGCGCTGACGCAGCAAATATCTTGAAGCCCTCGCTTGCACGCGGCGACTTCCAGGTCATCGGCGCGACCACTCTCGAAGAGTACCGCAAGTACATCGAGAAGGACGCTGCTCTGGAGCGCAGGTTCCAGCCGGTCAAGGTTGGCGAGCCGAGCGAGGAGGACGCTATAGCCATCCTCAAGGGTCTGCGCGACCGCTATGAGGCTCACCATAAGGTAAAGATCACAGACGAGGCTATCGAGGCAGCCGTCAAGCTCAGCTCGCGCTATATCGCCGACCGTTATCTGCCCGACAAGGCTATCGACCTGGTCGACGAGGCGGCTTCCAAGGTTCGTCTTAACGCCCTGACCTATCCCGAGGAGATCAAGGACCTTGAGAAAGAGCTCGAGACCTTGGAGAGCGAAAAGACCGCCGCAGTCAGCGAGCAGGACTTCGAGCGTGCTGCACAGCTCCGCGACGAGCAGAAGAACGTCACCGCTCAGCTCGAGAAGGCTAAGAGCGAATGGCAGGAGCGCGGCAAGCAGAGCTCCGACGAGGTCAGCGCTCAGGATATCGCCGCCATCGTTTCCTCCTGGACAAAGATCCCGGTGGTCGAGCTGACAAGAGAAGAGAGCGACCGCCTGCTGAATATGGA
>ONPE01000004.1 GCA_900319615.1 uncultured Eubacteriales bacterium | reverse complement strand
TTTTGCTTTACACAATCCTGTAAAGCAAAAAGCCGCCCCTACGGACGGCTGCGAGTGTATAAAAAGCAATTGTCATTCCGAGGAGGGCACTACAGATTACCTTATTATTGCCCGACGTGGGAATCCCCCTGTCGAAAATACCGTTTGAAGTGCGTGATACAGGAATTCTCTTCTTTGGGGATTGGGCACTTGTGCCTTTATATTTAATACTCAAGCCGCCCTTACGGACGGCTCGTTTTATCTGAAAAAAAGATTCTTCACAAAGATCTCTATACCGATGATTATCAGGATGACGCCGCCTACGACCTCGGCGTGTTTGAAAACGCTGCCGAAGCGTCTGCCTATCCACAGACCTGCAGAACAGATGACGAAGGTGACGACGCCGATGATAAGCGACGCGAGCAGCGCGTCCCAAAGCTCATACCCGGCTATCGTGAAGCCTACCGACAGCGCGTCTATCGCCGTGGCTACGCCCTGCAGGAGAAGCATCGGCACGGTCAGGCAGCGTACCTCCTCTTCATCCGAGCCGCGCAGACACTCGACTATCATCTTAACGCCGATGAACAGCAGCAGTCCGAGCGCGATGAAGGGGATGAACTTTTCTATCACGCCGAACCAGCCCACCACGGTGCGCACCATCAGCCAGCCGAGCATAGGCATGAGGAACTGGAAGAAGCTGTAGGTGCCGGCTATCGCGACGGATTTGAACGGGCGCATCCTGGGCTCGGCGAGACCGTTCGCTATGGATACCGAGAAGGCGTCCATCGCGAGCCCGACCCCGAGCAGCGTCGAATTTAATATAAACAGCCACATGAAGTATCAGCCCTTCGGTATTTTTATCACGGGATACAGGCGATTAACCAACAGCGCCGCGAGCGCGAGCTTCAATGCGTCGGGCAGAAGGAAAGGCACGACGCACATCATCAGCGACTCTGCAAAGCCCCTTCCCGTCACCGTCATGAACCACGCGGTTCCTACCGCATAGCAAAGCAGGATGCCGACCGCCATAGACAAGGCAAGAGGCAGGAGCCTCCTCCCCCATCTGTCTGCCGAGAAGCCTACGACCGCCGCCGTGAGGATGAAGCCGACGATATAGCCGCCCAAGGGGCCCGCGATAACGCCGAAGCCTCCGGTCATGCCCGCGAACACCGGCAGACCGATCGCCCCGAGCAGAATGTATATCACCACGCTGATGATGCCGCGCTTTAACCCGAGCATACCGGCGGCAAAGCACACGGCTAAGGTCTGCAGGGTAACGGGCACCGCGCCGATGGGTATGCTGATCAGCGAGAACACCGCGATAAGCGCCGAGAACATCGCGGTCATCACCAAGTCAAAGACAGCAGTTTTTGCACGATTATTTTGTACGGTATCTTTGTTTTCCATAGTCTGATTCTCCGAATTTTTCTCAGAAAAGTATACCACAGCGCGACAGGCAAGTCAATCGGGCAGTTGCTCATATCTGGCAGATTGTGCCCGAATTTGCTCGCTTTTGTGTATTATGCCCTAAAAAGGGCGATAAAACTATCCAATCGGCTAATTGTTATTTTATATAGATTATGATACTATTGATATGGAAAATAATTTGCAGAAACGAGGGATGTTCATGCAAGATAAAAGCAAAATTATTTTCGGTAATCAAATCAGCGCGAAGGACTACAAAAAGGCGCTGAACTCCAAGAAGAAGTACCTAAAAAAATACGGCGACGACCGCAACGCGCAGTACACGGCGAAGCTCGTGGAAAACGCCGTTCTGCACGCGCCTCTCGGGGTGCTGGATATCCGCGTCGGCGAGGGCGAGGGCGACATACCCTTCGACCGTGAGAAGGGCGTCATCGTCGGCAACATCCGCATGGGCTTCGGTCACTACCGCATATCCATCGCGATGGCGTCAGCCGCTCATGCTCTGGGCTACACGCCCTACTGGATGGATCTGAACTCTTACAAGGACACGACCTGTACAAAGGTAATAGGAGCGCAGAACGACCTGTACAGCCTTGGCTCGAGGCTATCTCAGAAGAGCAGGCTGTTCAACAAGCTCGTGTGGGAGCCGATGAATTACGAGGGCTTCCGTCAGCTGAGCTACAACTCGTCCGACCAGAAGAACGCCGAGCTGATGGCGCCGGTGTTCCACAGCGTACCCAAGGATATCCCCCTTATCGGCACCCATGTATGGCCTGCGCAGGCGGCTCTGCACGCAGGGATGGAGCACGTGGTCAACGCCATCCCCGACAACTGGCCAATGGCTCTGCACCTCGCCGAGGGAGCCACCCATACGATACAGACCCACCAGAGCTACATGGGCTACCGTATCCTCAACGGCTTTGCAAAGAAGCAGGTGCTCAAGCCCATGCCCGCCGAAGATATCGTATACACGGGTCACTACATCGACCATGAGCTGGTCGCGAATCTTGAAGCCGACTGCGACAGACGTATCGCGCGCAAGAACAGCGGCGAGCCGATGCGCTTTTTGCTGACCATAGGCGGCGCGGGAGCCCAGAGGGAGCTTTTCTCCGCCGTCATCAAATATCTGCTGCCTGCCGTCAAGGAGAAGAGAGCCGCCCTGTACGTCAACGTGGGCGACTACAAGGCGGTGTGGGAAGAGCTGGTAAAGGAAATCGACGGGCTCGAGGCTCTGAGCACGACCCACTTCAACGACTGGTCGGATACTACCGACTTCTGCGACAAGGCGATAAGCGGCGATGTTTCCGGCATACATGCCTTCTGGCACGAGAATATCTTCGAGGCGGTGTACTGCACAAACCTGCTGATGCGCTCTGCCGACGTCCTGCTGACAAAGCCGTCGGAGCTCGCCTTCTACCCCATACCCAAGCTGTTTTTGAAGCGTATCGGCGGCCATGAGAAGTGGGGCGCGATACACTCGGCTGAGATGGGCGACGGCACGCTCGAGTGCGAGGATATCCCCCATACCCTGCAGATGGTCGACCTCTTCCTGAACGAGGACGCGACCCTGAAATATATGTGCGACCGCATAAAGGCCAATAAGCTCGCAGGGCTGTACGACGGAGCCTACGAGGTAGTAAAGCTCGCGATGGAGAAGAAGCTGCCTTCCCCTTGAGGAAATTCCCCTGTTAGCGGAAACGGACGAAGCCCAAAAGGGTTGCCGTTCATGCAAGGAAAAGGTACCGAGCTAAAGCGAGGCGGTTGAGGCGTCTTTCGCTCACTTAACACCGAGAATCACAATAAGTCACATCTACACACCTCATCCACCGCAAAGCGGTCCCCCTTCCCCTCAAGGGGAAGGCTTTTGGTAAATATTTTATTCCGGAGGAAAACATGAAAAGATTAAGCAAAAAACAAATGAGGATCTTCGCTGTCGGTCAGCTCGGATGGTCGACCCTCAGCGGTATCATAAGCGCGTGGTTCGTCACCTTCTATCTGCCCACGCAGGTGGATATCGAAGGCGGCGCCATACAGTACATCGTGCCCGGTCTGGTGATCGGCGGCTTTCTGACCGTGCTGGGTCTGATCACGGCTTTATCGCGCGTATTTGACGCTATCACCGACCCGTGGATAGCCTCGCTCTCCGACCGCAGCACAAACAAGCGCGGCAGACGTATACCGTTCATGCAGTACGCGGCGATACCGCTCTCTGTAGTCACCGTGCTGCTGTTCTGCGCCCCGGTCAACACCATCAGCGGCTGGAACATCGCGTGGATATCCGTGTTCATCGTGCTGTTCTACCTGTTCATGACCATGTACTGCACGCCGTACAACGCGCTGATCTCGGAGTTCGGCAAGACTCAGGACGACCGTATGTATATCTCTACAGCGATCTCGCTGACCTTCTTCGCCGGTACTATGCTCGCGTACACTCCCTTTGTGTTCGCCGGAATGCTCAGAGGCAGCGTGGGCTTTGCATGGAGCTACCGCATATGCTTCATCGCTTTGGCTGTGATCTCGTGCATCTGTATGCTGATCCCGACCTTCTGCCTCAATGAGAAGGAATTCGTAGATACCAAGCCCTCCAACGTGAATATGCTCAAGTCGCTCGGCGCTACGTTCAGGAACAAGGACTTCCGCACCTTTGTAGGCTCCGATATAATGTACTGGGTCGGTCTTACCCTCTTCCAGACGGGTCTGCCGTTCTTCGTCAAGGTATCCATGCAGCTGGATGAGAGCTTCACCATGTACTTCCTCGGCGGCATGACGGTGCTTTCGGCGTGCTTCTATCCCTTCGTATCCAAGCTGGTCAAAAAGTTCGGCAAGAAGAAGCTGGTCATCACAGGCTTCCTCGGGCTTGCTTTAGCATACGTGATCGCCGGTCTGATCGGTATCATCGGCACCACGGTCATCCCCGGCGTGGTATACGGCGTGCTGATCTGCGTTATCGCGGCGTTCCCGATGGCTCTGCTGGGTATCATCCCGCAGTCTATCGTAGCCGACGTTGCCGAGGCTGACGGCATAGAGACAGGCGAGAACCGCGAGGGTATGTTCTTCGCGGCGCGAACCTTCGCGATGAAGTTCGGCCAGTCGCTCGCTATGCTGGTGTTCACCTCGCTTGCTATCATCGGCACCACCCAGAACGCGAACAGCAACGACATCACAGCCTCCGTCACCGGCATGATCCTCGTCGGCTTTGTAGCCGTGGCGTTCTGCACGCTGGGCGCTATCCTGCTCGGCTTCTATAACGAGAAGAAGATCATGGCGACCATCGAAAAGAAGAATAAGAAATAATCATGATAAAGCATCTTAACGACGGTCAGGATATTTTTATCCTGCACACCGATAATACCTCATATATCATCGCCGTGGCTGAGTCCGGTCATCCGGAGCACCTGTACTACGGCGCGCGCATAGACGCAGACGACCCGGCTGAGCTCGCGGCGATCAGGCAGAAGCGAGAGTTCGAGCCCGGCAACTCGATCGTATACAGCAAGGACGCTTACGAAAAGCACCCCAAGCTCGCGCTCGAGGACGTCTGCCTTGAGATGTCCTCCCTCGGGCACGGTGATATACGCGAGCCCTTTTTGGAGCTTGTATATCCCGACGGTTCGCGGACGTCGGACTTCCTTTACACGGGCTTTGAGATCGACGATAAAAAGCCGGTGTTCGCCGACCTGCCCGGCTCTTATGACGAGAGCGGAAGGGTCGAGCACCTGTGCGTCAGCCTCGCCGACGGCGACATAAGGCTCAACCTACACTACTGCGTATATCCGGAATGTGACGTTATCACACGCTCCGCAGAGCTCATAAACAGCTCGGACAAGACCATCGAGGTCGAGCGCCTGCTGAGTATGCAGATAGACATACCCGACCGCGGCTTTTGCGTGACGGCGTTCCACGGCGAATGGGCGCGTGAGATGAACGCCTCCACCTTCCCGGTGCTGTCGGGCAAGCACGTGATCGAATCCCTCGCCGGAGCCTCATCCTCACGGTCGAATCCTTTCTTCATGCTGCACCGCGCGCAGACGACCGAGACCGCAGGCGAATGCTACGGCTTCAACCTGATATACAGCGGCAATCACTATTCTGCGATCGAGACTACCCCCTACGGCAAAACGAGAGTCGTCTCTGGCTTGAATCCCACCGGCTTTCGCTGGGTCCTTGCTCCGGGAGAAAGATTTGAAGCTCCCGAGGCTGTCGTGACCTACAGTAAAGGCGGCTTTTCGGGTCAGAGCGACAATATGCACCGCTTCATCCGCAGCCATATCCTGCGCGGCGAATGGAAGGACAAGGCGCGTCCGGTGCTGCTCAACTCATGGGAGGCGTCATACTTCAACATAAGCGAGCGCAGTCTAGTTACCCTAGCCAAAGCAGGCAAGGAGCTGGGGATAGAGCTGTTCGTCATGGACGACGGATGGTTCGGCGAGCGCGATAACGACAGCCGTTCTTTAGGAGACTGGGACCCAAACCCTAAGAAGCTCCCCGGCGGACTGAGCCGTTTGGGGAGCAAAATAACCGCGCTCGGGATGAAGTTCGGCATCTGGGTGGAGCCCGAGATGGTCAACGTCGACAGCCGCCTGTATGAGGCTCACCCCGACTGGGCTATGGCGATACCCGGCAGGCTCCACAGCGAGGGCAGGAACCAGCGTATACTCGATCTCGCCAATCCCGAGGTCGTCGACTATATGACAAAGAAGATGACCGAGGTGTTCTCGTCGGCTGATATCAGCTACGTAAAATGGGATATGAACCGCATTTTCTCAGACGTATTTTCGCCGTATCTGCCGCCCGAGAAGCAGGGCGAGACCGCTCACCGCTATATGCTGGGGCTGTACCGCATGATGGGCGCGCTGACTGAGCGCTTCCCGCATATCCTCTTCGAGGGCTGCGCGTCCGGAGGCAATCGCTTCGACCTCGGTATCCTGTGTTATTTTCCGCAGATCTGGGCGAGCGACAACACCGACGCCCTGTGCCGCGTGCACATACAGGAGGGCTACAGCTTCGGATATCCTCAGTGCTGCTATACGGCGCACGTGTCCGCAAGCCCGAACCACCAGACCCTGCGCTCCACTCCGCTCGAGAGCCGCTACAATATCGCCGCCTTCGGGGTGCTGGGCTACGAGCTGAACGTCCGCGACATGAACAGGATCGCAAAGGAGCAGGTACGCCTGCAGATCACGCTGTACAAGGTGTGGCGCGATGTACTGCAATACGGCAGATTCTACCGCGTGGAGTCCGATAACCTGCACACATGGATGTGCGTATCTAACGACAGGACTCAGGCGGTGGGTATGCTCTTTATAGAGCTGAGCGAGGCTAACACCGGCTCGCACAGGCTGAAAGCGCAGGGGCTTGACCCCGACCGCAAGTACCGCCTGCACAGCCTCTCGGGACGGGTGAACATCAAGCTGTTCGGCAGCCTTATCAACACGATGACCCCCATCCACATCAAGCAGGACGGCTTGCTGCATTATCTGATCGCACGCTTTTACAAGATAGGCGGCGAGGCTGAGGATTACACCGCAAAGGGCTCCGTGCTGATGAACGCCGGGGTCGCGCTGAGGCAGCCGTTCTCGGGCACAGGCTATAACGAGAACGTCAGGCTGTTCCCCGACTTCTCGTCGAGGATGTACTTCATCGAGGCGATAGACTGATTTTTACAAAGCAAAAGGAGCTCCAAAGTCGGAGCTCCTTTTTACGTTTCCGATATTTACTGGATATCAAGGATATCCGAGAAGCCGGTGATCTCAAAGATCTCGTTGACGATCTCGTTAACGCCGGTGATCACCAGACCGCCCTTGCCTGCCATCTTCTTGTGGGTGGCGAGCAGTACGCGCAGACCTGCGGAAGAGATGTAGTCGAGCTTCGAGAAATCGAGCACGATCTTCTCGGCAGTGCCGGCAGCGGCGCTGAGCTCAGACTCGAGCTCGGGCGAGGTGGTGGTGTCAAGACGACCCTCGACAGCAAAGGTGAATGTGTTACCAGAGGTTGTTTTTGTAATTTTCATTATTGATCACTCCTGTATGTTTATCAAATTGTTTATGAATTCCTGCTGCCGCGACCGAAGATGGTGATAAGCAGCTGTAATACCTTAAGATAGATCCAGAGGACGGTGAACGCCAGACCGAACGCAGCCTGCCACTCGTATTTCTTGGGCAGCTGATTTTCAACGGCGCTCTGTATCACCGCGAAATCAGAGATAAGGAACAACGCGGCGATGACGATGTATATGACGCTGATGCCGACGGATACCCAGAAGTTGCCCATGATGGCGCTGACTATCCCTCTTGTGAACGGGATGAAGCTCGCGATCAGGGTGATAAGCGAGATAGCTATGACCGAGATAAAGAGGGTGAGCATGACCATGCGGAACTTCTTTGTTACCCTGACGACGCCGGTGGTGAACAGTATCGCCATGACCAGTATGATCAAAAGGGTGATAGCCAAAGCGAGTACGCCGATGTACTCCATACCGTGCAGCACCTTGAACACGAGGAACGAGATAAAGTAGCCTTGGGTCACGCAGTAGAGCGCGCCTGTCACGGGTGTGCTGCCCTTTACAAAGAACGCGAGCAGCTGGAAGACGACGCCGAGCAGCACGGCTGCCGCAAGAGCTATCATCTCTCCTGTGTAGAGCTCTACCTGAAAGCCCCTGTAATCGAACGTGTATGCGGAGCCGGTGGCGAGCTGCTTGCTGAGTATCACCTGCAGGAAGATGCCTGCGACCGTCATCAGCAGGAAGAAGGTCGTCTTGACGGTTATGCCGCTGTAGGTGACGCAGTTCTCAGCCGCGCTCTCGTCGACTTTCTCGAGCCGGCGCATAACGGGGTTGGAACCGAGGACGCTCCTCTTCTCTTTCACGGCGGTGCCGTCGGAGTTTCGGGCGGATAATCTGTTCATCTTTTGATCTCCTTTCTAATTATACTATTTTTCAATAAAAACTCAACATTTTTATCGGTCTGCTTTTTATTGAATACTAGTATTAAAACATAAAAACGGCGTTATTTCAAGAGCTTCTTTATCACAAAGCCTGCCGCCGTAAGTACCGTAGCCGCGGTAAGCGTGCCTATGACCGCCGCCTTGCGGACGAACGGCACGTTATAATCCAGCGAGGTATATGATGTGCTCAGACGGTATCTGAGTATCGGATAAAGCAGCCTGCGCTGCTCCTCCAGCACATCGCACTCGACGCGCATATCGTCCTTGCTGATCACCATGGTATCGCGCTTTGCGCCGCTGTACTGTGGCCAGCTCATATCCTCGGTAGAGGGGTCGCCGGTGCGGGCGAAGTTCACCCACATATCCTGCACGCGCCTCGTGAGCTTCTTATCGGCAGGGGAACCGGTGTAGATGGTCTCTCTGCGGTTGCCGAAGACATACGCGAGCTCTACGGCATGGCAGGCGCCCATATATCTGATCGAGGACGGCTCTGTCCAGTAATACACATACATCCTGCCGCCGTTTCGGCTTTGACCCTCCGCCTGACGAACGACGGGCAGACGGAACATGATCTCGTTATAAAACTCTACTATGCGCCAGATGCTGGCGGAGTTTTTCAGCTCCATGAACTGTTTGACGCGGTTCTTGTCCGTCTTTGTGAGGATGCGTAGATCATTTTCGAACTTGACGGGCATACCGAGACGGAACGGGACGATGCCGCCGATCTCGCCTATCCAGTAGTTCAGCTCGTTGGAGTTGGTGCCCATCAGCATATCTACGTCGGCGGTCGTGCCGTCGAAATACGCCTGATACGGGTCGAGGGGGATGAGCCTGCCGTCGCGCTGTGGGAAATTGTTGTAGGTGTTGAGCTCTTCGTTAGCCGCCATGAGCTGAGCCTCGCTGAGCGCCATAAGGTCGTCCATGCAGGTAGCTTTGGTCTTTTTGATGAGCCTGCGGGTGAAGTCATGGCACTCTTCCTTAGAGAAGGTGAGAGCCACGGAGCCGCTCTGACCGATCACCCTGCGGAACAGCCCTTTAGCCTCCTGTATCATGGGCAGGAGCGAAACGCTGCCGCCGCCTGCCGACTCGCCGAAGAGAGTCACGTTATCGGGGTCGCCGCCGAAGGCTGCGATATTCTTTTGTACCCATCGAAGCGCCTCGATCTGGTCGAGGAGCCCGAGGTTGGGCGCGTCGGGGAAGTCCTCTCCCCCTTTGAGATATGACAGGTCGATGAAGCCCATCATGCCGATCCGGTATCCTATAGATACCAAAACGATCTCGGGATGCGCCTTGACGAGCGCCGCGCCGTCGTAGATGGGGTCTGCGGTGCCGCCCCAGCCGTAGGAGCCGCCGTGTATGAAGACCATGACGGTCTTGCCGCTGCTGCCGCGATCCTTGTCGCACCAGACGTTGAGGTAGAGGCAATCCTCGCCCTGCGGATAGTACGAAGCCTGCTCCGTCGGCCACTCGGTCTGTATCGGCGACTTGCCGTTGAAGTACGCCTCAAAAACTCTGTCGTCGGCGTCTATGGGCTCGGGACGCTTCCATCTCAGTTCCCCTACCGGAGGCTTTGCGAACGGTATGCCGCGGAATACGTCGATATCTCCGTCGCGTTTGCCGACGAAGGTGCCGTTGTGACAGCGGACGGCAAGCGAGGGGTCGTAGTCGCCCTCGATGACGCGGTTTACGCCGTAGCTCGCGCGTACCCTGTGCCCGGATGGATGCGGAACGTGCTCTTTCCCGTTTTGACTGTCGGACTTAAAAGCCTCCTGCTGAGTTGTGTTTGATGTTTTTTCGTTTATCTCAGCCATCAGCGCTTTCTCCTGAATTTGCTGACGATATAATCAAAGAAATTCTGCTTGACTTCGATCTCTTTCCTGAGATCGTCTACGGTGACGTCCTCCTGCGAATCGTTCGCGACGAAGGCGTGTACCGTGTTGAGGAATATATCCTTGAAGCGCTCTATGCTGCTGTCGTCATAGCGGCTCGCGGCATAGTCTATCATAAGGATAAGGCCGTCGGCGCCGTCGAGGATCTCCATATCGAGGATGGTCTGCGAGGCAGCCTGATTCTGCCTGACCTCGACAGTCTCGATGTTCATGCTGCTGATGCCGCCCATATCGCGGATATCCTGCTGATATAGCAGGTATGCAGCCTCGGAGTCGCCGACCTGAGTATTGATATCGACATACGGATAGCAGCTGTGCTCGATGCCCTTCTGCACCTGATCGTGAACCTCCGCGAAGATCTCGCGCAGGGTCATGTCGAGCTTGAAGCGGATGCCTACGGGCAGGTCGCGGAACAGCAGACCTACGGATGTCATGCTCTGCATATCCTCGCGGCCGTTGTAGATCCAGCTGAGCTTGATGTCGGTCTCTTCGTTATATACCCCGATCGCCAGAGCCGCTACGGCGATGAAGAACTCGTTGCGCGTTACCTTATAGCGGCGCTCGATAGCCGAGAGCTGAGCCTGGTCGACGTCTATCTGAGCGAACAGCTCGCCCATCTCGTTCTCGCGGGATTCGTGGTCGGTATAGGGGTGGCTCGACCACTTTATATTATCGTATTTATCTTCGAAGTACTTCTTGCTCTCCTGATAGAAGTCGGTCTTGACCATCTCTTCACGGTTGTGGAGCATGAGGTAATAGAAGTCGGGATCGGGCTGGACGCCCATGAAAGCCTTGCCGACGTTGCCCATGAACACCTTTAGCGAGGTGCCGTCGAAGAGGGTGTGGTGAACGTCGAAGAAGACGTAGCCGTTCTTCTCGGTCTCGAACACACGGCAGCGGTAGAGGGTGCCGCCGATGATCTTGAAGGGCTGGACGAGGGTATCCTTGAGGTTCTCGAACTCGAACTCGCTCATCTTCTCGACGCGTATCTCCTGCAGCACCTCGGGGGTGTACTTCTGCACGATCTCGCCGTCGTCGTTGAACTTGAAGGTCGTCAGCAGAGCCGGATGGTTGCGGATAGCCGTGTGCAGGGCGTCAGCCATCTTCTCCATATCGAAGCTCTCTTTGTCCATCTTCATCATCGAGAAGAGGTTGTACATCGTGGAGCGCGGCGTGTAGAGCTGATAGTCTACCATGTAGAGCTGCTCGGTGGTGAGCGGATGCTCCTTCTTCATGGAGCGCGCATTCTTAGCCTCGGGGGATTCGCCGTCGTCGTTCGCGTGGATCTCCTCATAGAGCTTAGCGATCCTCTCGGGAGTCCTGCCGCGGAAGATCTCGCCGGCGTTCAGACCGGGCAAGCCGATCTCTACGATCAGCTTGATAGAGGACAGGCTGTCGCCGCCCATCTCGTAAAAATCATCGTGGATACCGACCTGATCGAGGTGGAGGACGGTCTCCATAGCTTTACAGATCTTCTCCTCGTTCTCGTTTGTCGGAGCGACATACTCGGTGCGGAAGTCAGCCGAATCGGGCTGGGGCAGAGCGTTGCGGTCCATCTTGCCGTTAGCCTTCATCGGCACCTTGTCTATCTTCATATAGTATGCCGGGATCATATAGTAGGGCAGTCGCTTGCCGAGCTCCTCGCGCATCTTCATCGGGTCGACCTCTACGTCGGCGGTGTAATAAGCGCAAAGATAGCTCTTGCCGTTCTCCTCAAAGCCGCGTGCGGCAGCCCAGTCGATGCCGAGCACCTGCTTTACGGCAGCCTCGATCTCGGCAGGCTCGATACGGTTGCCGTTGATCTTTATCATATCGCCGGAGCGACCCAGCAGGACATAGTTGCCGTCGGGATTCCTGCGGGCGAGGTCGCCGGTGTGGTAGATACCGTCTACAAACGCCTTGTCGGTCTCCTCGGGGAGGTTGATGTAGCCGCGGACATAGGGATTGTCGAAGCAGAGCTCGCCGATCTCGCCGTCTGCGACCTCCTCGCCGTCCTCGCCGAGCAGGACGATCTTGGTCTCGATCTCGGGACGGCCGATGGGGCAGGTCTCGTATGCCTTGTCGATACGGAACACGCCGACCGCAAAGCCGCTCTCGGAGGCGGCGTAGATATTGATAAGGTCGAGATTCTTGTTATACAGGTTGTTCGCGGGCTCGCTGCCGACGAACAGCATACGCAGGAAGGGGCCTGTCTTGTTGCCCAGCATACGCACGTATGACGGGGTGAGGAAGGTGATGGTGATGCGCTTCTCGACGAAGAACATCTTGAGCATCATCGGGTTCTTGATGGTGGCGTAGCTGACGATGAACATCTTGCCGCCCTTGATGCTGAGCACCTCGAGGATGACGATGACAGAGGCGACGAAGTTCATCGGAGCCAGCAGAGCCAGTCTGTCCCAGCTGTTGAAGGGATTTTCGCCGTTCAGTCGGATGGACTCGATCGCGCGGCTGAGGTTGCCGTACTCATGCAGAACGCCCTTGGGGTTGCCTGTGGTACCGGAGGTGTAGATAGCGTAGGCAGCGGCGTGCTCGTCGGGTTCCTCATGACCGGACAAGGGCTGGGTATCCATGACCGAATCCCAGTTCTCGGCGTTAAGCTCGAACTTGCAGCCGCAGTCCTCACGGATGTAGGCTATACGCTCGGGAGCGTAGGTATCTTCGACCAGAGCCCATGCAGCGCCCGCCTTCCAAACGCCGATCATAGCGATAACGGGCAAAACGCCTCGGGGCAGGTTGAGCAGGACGAAGTCCTCTTTGCCTATGCCGTTGTTTTTGAGATAAGCGTACACTCTGCCGCTCATGTCGTCGAGCATGGCATATGTGACGCCCTTGGAGTGTGCGTCGTCGTACAGTATCGAAGTGTTGGGGGATTCTGATGTGTACTGCTCCAACATTTCAATGATATTTGCCATTAAAGTCACCTCTGATGATTTCTAATCTTTTAGATTATAACATAAAGCACAGAAATTGTCACTCTATTTATAAAGAAATTTCAATTATTTATAAAAAATTCATCAGCCCGACAGGGTCAAAGCTCCGTCGGGCTGATGATATTGGGTTTCGGTCGGACAAAAAGTCCGTCGATGAAGTCTTTGGAAAGCTGTTGATATTGCCACGTGGCAAAAGTACCTTGCTATGATAGAAACAAAAATCAAGAAATAACGGCTTGATCCGAAGCGGTCAGATCAGCTTGTCGATATTCTCGCGCGCCTTGCGGATAACGCGCAGGTCGTTGTCGTAGGTGCAGCGATGATGAGCCTGATCGAGGTCGACCCAGATATAGCTGTCGATCTCCTCCTCCTGGATCTTCACCTTGTCGCTCATTGTCTGCGCCATGAAGAACACCACGCGCTTGCGTATCTTGCCGAAGGGGCAGTAGTCGGCTACCTCGCGGAAGGAGTCGATGATACGGATGGTGAGACCCGTCTCTTCATAAACCTCGCGCACGGCGGTCTCCTGCTCGGTCTCGCCCTGCTCCACATGACCCTTGGGGAAGCTGTAGTTGCGGCCGTTATGGTTGCGGACGAGGAGTATCTTGCACTTGTCGCCGTCCTTGTAGATGACGATAGCGCCGCAGCTCTTCTCATACAGACAGCTGATCTTCTCTATCTGAGCGTTGCGAAGATGCGATAGCTTCTCGCGGATGGCGGGCTCATAGTAGATCTCCCCCTCGGGGGCTACGATCAGCTTCTCGCCGGCGCCCTTGATGGTGACCACGGCTATGACAACGCCGTACATATAGTCGCGCAGGGGCTTCTTGGATACGATATAAGCACTGCGGTTTTTTATGTTGTCCGAAGCAGCGTAGCCGGAATACAGACCGTCCGCCAGCATACCGTATACATTTACCCTGACTTTCTTTGATATCAAGCCGCGTCACCTCCTTTATCCGGATTGTTTAGTCAGCCTATCCCCTGTAAGGCTGTGTGATGTTTAGTATAAGCTCTCGATACGGTCGAGCTGTATGGCGGTATTTGCCGACATGACGTTGTTGATGAACAGCACCTCGTCGATACCGTTGTCCTGCATATAGCTCTTGAGATTCTGACCGAAATAGCGGAAGTCGATAACGTGTACTTCCTCATAGTTATAGGTGAGATAAGGCACAAACGAGTTGCCGTAGCTCTCCTTGACAACGGCGATCTTCTTGCCGTTCTTGTTATCGTCGTTATACTCGACGAACAGCGGAGCGTCGCCGTAGATGAACACGCCGTAGGCAACGGAGCCGCCGGTCTCCTGCTCAAAGTAGATGGGCGTCTCGTAAAGCTCCTCGCCCGGGTTGTCCTGACGCATACCGTGGGTAGCGTACGGGAACGTCCAGAAGTGGACGGAGTCGAGATTCTCGTACAGCGAGGGATCGCTGTCTATCATCGAGCCCTCAAAGCCCTCGATGACGTTTTCGGTACAGGTAGAGAGGTCAAGCGGAGTCTGGCCGGTCTGCTCACAGAACGCCTGATACGCATAGTAGGCGCCGAGACCCGTCCAGTGGTGGTCGGTGTTGAAGTATATGTACTCGTTGAGATGCGCGCCGAGGTTGTTGTAGCAGTTGATCGCCTTAACATCCTGCGAGTATCTGGAATAGATGTTCTTGACGTTCTCCAGCTGCGAGCCGGTAGCTACCGAGCCGTTTGAGATAAGGCGGTCGGGTATAGCGAACTCGGTGTGGTTGGGCACAACCATATTATATACGGTGTACTCGGGAGCGCTCGCCTTGAACTCGGAGATTACGTCGGCATACGCCTGAGCGGTGTCGTCGGAGCCTCCGAAGAGCTCCATAGCCATCTTGTTGTAGATGTAGATGCCGCCGTTAGATGCGGAATAGTGCCCCTCGGCGGTGCCGTCGTCGGGGATGTTCGGCCTGATGAAATCCATCGCCGAGGGCTGGGTAGGCTCCTCGGTGACCTCGACCTCGGCTACGGTCTCTGTCACAGCGGGCTGCTCGGCGGTGCCGCCGCCGAAGATGGCGCGGAACAGCTGGACAAGCAGAAATATCGCGAGGAATATCACCAACAGGCAGACAAGAACTATAATTGTACGTCGGATAAACAGCTTGCGGCGGCGCTCACGCTTCATCTGTGCGATAGCCCTCTGGCGCTTCAGACTGTCGGAAGCGCGGCGGGTATCGTTGCCGCCGAAGTTATCATAGTCCACGCAGATCCCTCCTAATATATAAATCGGATGCCGCAGATTTAAGGCGTGCGGCGGCGCCTTTATCAAATGAAAAACCAAATATTCTATTGTATTATACTACAAAATAGAAACAGATACAACAAAAAAATCACAAAAAAGCTAATATTCTTACGGTTTTTTTCGAATTTTTGCTCCGGATCATCAATCTTCTTGCACTATTCTCTATCTTATGCTATGATAAGGGGTGTTATTGATATTTTCTAAAAGTGATACTAAAGTTCAACGAAGTATCGCGGAAATCATTCTCGATAACAATTTGTCTGCTTTGTATTGAATATTAGTATGAGAAAAAAGAAAGCGTGATTAACATGGATTACAAATTCTCAAACAAGGTGCTGGCGCTCAAGCCGAACGCCATCCGCGAAATACTCAAGAGTGCGTCCGACCCCGGGGTCATTTCCCTATCGGCGGGCAATCCGGCTCCCGACGCCTTCCCCGTGGAGGCTATCCGCGAGATCTCGGAGCGTCTGCTCAGGGAGAATCCCATCGGCGTGCTGCAGTACGGCGTCAGCGAGGGCTACCAGCCTCTGCGCGATACGCTCAAGGCATATCTCAGACAGAAGCATAACATCGGCAGCGACGACGACGAGCTTATCATCGTATCGGGCGCTCAGCAGGTAATGGATATCGCAGCAAAGACCTTCCTCAACGAG
This sequence comes from uncultured Eubacteriales bacterium, assembly GCA_900319615.1. Lineage (GTDB taxonomy): Bacteria > Bacillota > Clostridia > Oscillospirales > Acutalibacteraceae > Ruminococcoides. Next base: position 2,112 of record ONPE01000004.1, on the reverse strand, counting down.
GGCGATGTGCTGATATGCGAGGCTCCCAGCTTTGTAGGCGCTCTGAACACCTTCCGCAGCTACAACACGAATCTTGTCGGCGTGACGGTAGAGCCCGACGGCATGAGCATGACAGAGCTCGAAAAGGCTCTTGACGAGAACCCCAACGCCAAGCTGATCTACACCATCCCCAACTTCCAGAATCCCTCGGGCGTGACGATGTCGCTTGAGAAGAGGAAGAAGCTGTATGAGCTCGCGAAGGCTCACGGCGTTCTGATAATCGAGGACAACCCCTACGGCGACCTCAGATACTACGGCGAGGATGTGCCGGCTATCAAGAGCTTCGACACCGACGGCATCGTGATCTACTCCGGCTCGTTCAGCAAGGTTATCTCCCCCGGCATCCGCGTGGGCTTCATGACGGCTCCCAAGGCTGCTATGGCGAAGATGATCATCTGCAAGCAGGGTCAGGACGTCCACACCGCCATGTGGTCGCAGATGCTCTGCAACGAGTTCATGAATAAGTACGACTACGAGGGTCATCTCGCGTATCTCCGCAGGCTCTATACCAAGAAAGCCGACCTGTGCATGAAGCTGCTCGATGAGTATGTCGTGCCCACAGGGATAAAGTATAACAAGGTCGAGGGCGGTCTGTTCATCTGGTGCGACCTGCCCGAGGATGTGGATATGCTCGGCTTCTGCAAGGAGCTCACCGAGCGCAAGGTGTGCGTAGTACCGGGCAACGCCTTCCTCACCGACGGCGACCTGCCGTGTCACAGCTTCCGCATCAACTTCTCTACCCCGACCGACGAAGACCTGACGCAGGGCATCATCGAGATCGGCAAACTGGCGAAAGAAAAAATACAAAAATAATGAGGAATTAGGAGTTAACGGAGAACGGTTAACGGTTAGCAGTTAACGGTGAAGGGTGGGCTTTCGCCCACACCTGATTTGTAAGTTTCCATCAAACGTTTGTATCCGATTCTATAGGAATCCAAAACACGAAGTGTTTCCCGAAATTCCTAATTCCTAACTCCTAATTCCTAATTGATAAAAGGATTGATATCATGGAAAACACTACTCCCGAAAAGAAGCAAATCGTATTCTCAGCTATACAGCCCAGCGGCTCGCTGACACTTGGCAACTATCTCGGAGCCGTGAGAAACTGGGTTAAGATGCAGGACGACCCGAACTACAACTGCATCTACGCCCTCGCCGACCTGCACACCATCACCGTGCGTCAGGAGCCGGCGCAGTTCCGCAAAAACATCATAGATATGTACGCGTCCATCATGGCGTGCGGCATAGACGTAGAGAAGGCTCCGTTCTTCATCCAGAGCCATAATCCCGATCATGCGGTTATGGCGTGGATACTCAATTGCTACACCCAGTACGGCGAGCTGAGCCGCATGACGCAGTTCAAGGACAAGAGCGCTAAGCACGCCGACAACATCAACGCCGGTCTGTTCACCTACCCGAGCCTGATGGCCGGCGATATCCTGCTGTATCAGGCTGATAAGGTGCCGGTGGGTCACGATCAGCTGCAGCACATCGAGCTGACGAGGAACATCGCGAACCGCTTCAACGGTATCTACGGCAATGTGTTCAAGATACCCGAGGGCTTCATCCCCAAGAACGGCGCGCGCGTAATGAGCCTGCAGAACCCGACCTCGAAGATGAGCAAGTCGGACGAGAACGTCAACAGCTTTGTCCTGCTCACCGACGAGGACAACGTCATCATGAAAAAGTTCAAGCGCGCCGTCACCGACAGCGAGGCTAAGGTGCGCTACGCCGAGGGCAAGGACGGCATCAATAACCTGATGTCGATATACTCCGCCGTAACGGGTCTGAGCTACGAGCAGATCGAGCGCGACTTCGACGGCAAGGGCTACGGCGACTTCAAGACCGCCGTAGGCGAGGCTGTGGTGGCAGAGATCGCCCCCGTGCGCAAGCGCTATCAGGAGTACGTCAAGGATAAGAAGTACATCGAGGAGTGCTACACAAAGAGCGCCGAGTTCGTGCAGAGGATCAGCCACCGCACCGTAGATAAGGCGATGAAGAAGATCGGCTACATCCTGCCGAAAAAGTAATAACAGACATCAAAAAGGCGACGTTGCGGTAACGTCGCCTTTG
>ONPE01000121.1 GCA_900319615.1 uncultured Eubacteriales bacterium | reverse complement strand
TAACACCAACATCAACCTTAACTGGACTGAATTCAACAGCGAATACTCCAGCCGTATCAAGAATGACGGCAAAAACACCAAGATCAACGAATGGTACGTAACCCGCTCTTGGGAAAAAGAGGAGCGCGGCGGCGAGTACTGGGGTACCTGATCGGGACATCAAACATTAACATATACACAAAAATTCAAAGCCGCTGAGTTGATCTCAGCGGCTTTGCTGCAAGACAAAACTATTTGTCGCTATTGACTTCTTCGGTCTTATAGATAAACTTAACTTCGCCGTCCATTTGATCGGTCAGACCCGAGTAGGACTTATAATTCTGAGCTGCCTTGACGGTTGCTTTCAGGCGCTCGGCAAGATCGCCGACGTCGTTTTTCAGCAGAGAAGTGATCTTGCTGACGCCCTCTTCGTTGAACTGCTTCAAGCCGTCGCTGAGCTGCATAGAGCCGTCGCGCAGTTGGCTGACGCCGTCGATCAGAGCAGGTACGCCGTCTTTAAGAGTGAGGATTCCGTTCTTCAAGGTGTCTGCGCCGTCGCTGAGCTGTTCTGTCCCGTCCTTAAGAGCTGAAGCACCGTCGCTGAGAGCAAGGCTGCCGAGCTTGATCTGCGTGGTACCGCTGTAGAGCTGATCTGCGCCTGAGGACGCCGATCCTACGCCGTCTGTGTAGGTTTTCAGTCCATTGTTAAAGGTATTGTAATTGTCGAGCTGAGATTTCAGAGCAATAATGCTCTCTCTGCCAGCTTTCGCTTTGGCGAGGGCTTCGGAAATACCTTTGAGCACCTCTTCGCTTTGCATATTCTCTTCGATCAGAGATTTGATCTTCGCCTCGGTGTTCTGAGCGATCGCTGACTGTACTGCTTCTGTCTGCATATTTTGATCGGTCAATGCTTCGATCGTCGCGGCGACCTCAGCGGAAGCCATCTGCGAGTCAATCGCGCCGTTCACCTGTGCCTGAGTTTCTTCATCGACCAATCCTGCCGCTACAGCATTATTGTAATCTTCAACGCTGTAACCGAGGCTTTCGAGAACTTTGGCGGTGACCTGAGCACGCACTCCGCTCTCGACCTCAGCCTTGACATTCTGTCTGACTGCGTCGGTGACTGCGGCGGTCACGGCTTCGCGGTTCGTTTCAACTGCAGCGGTGACCTTCGCTCTTGCTGTCGCTTCTGCCTGAGCCCTTACATTCTCCTCGGACAAACTGTCGATCAAAGCGTCGAGTACCTTCGAATAGTTATCCGGAGTCAGGTCGGGGACGTCAATGCCTGCTTCCTTGAGCGACTTCTGAGCGGTCGCAAGGATGCTTGCAAAGGTCATATCGCTGCCTGCGTTCAGAGCGTTGCTGTTGCTGTCGAGGGTCTTTAATCCGCTGCTGAGATCCAAAGCTCCCAGATCAAGCGTGATAGTTCCGTCGCTGAGTGTATCGGCGCCCTTGCTGAGCTCCTTTGCGCCGTCGTTGACCTGAGCGGCGCCGTCGCTGAGCTGTTCGGCGCCTGTATACAGCGCGTCTACGCCCTCGCTGAGAGCCCCGGACTTTTCGAGCAGGGTCTCAAGTCCCGTATACAGCTGAGAGGAACCGTCGATCAGGGCGCTCATGGCGCTTTCAAGCGTGTTCATCGAATCTTTGAGCTTGTTAAGGCTGTCGAAATCATCAGGGTCGATATCCTTGGTAAGACCGTTTGCAGCGATCGTGACAGTAGTGCCTAACTCAAAATCCTTCACATCGGCATTCACCTCAAAATATGAGGGGATGTCTATCTTGTCGCGCGAGAGTCCAAGGTCATACTGTAAGCCCGGGAAAGCGATACCCGCAAGAATAGTGCGGTCGCCGTCGGAGACCACCTTGCCGTTGGTCACGGTAACGTTGCTGAATTTCTCGCTGTCGAGGATCATGCCGGACATCATAAGGAAGGGCACATAGATCCTTTCATCCCTGCCGCCTATCTTGACGGTCTCATAAGCGTTGTTGGTATAGTCAAAGCGGATCGTGACCTTTCCGCTCTTCCCTGAGAGCTCTTCGGGAGAGATCACCTTTCCGTCGAGAGAATAGGTGACGGTAAGGTCGACAGGCAACGGCTCTTTACCAATGCCCTCGAGGTACAGATCCTCGCCGTTTGCCTCCCACACGCGCATATTGTCGCTGTCAAGGGTAAAAGATGCGTCGGTCTTGACGTTTTCGATATCGCCTAAGGTGCTGAGATCCTTGATCGTATCAGCGCCCTTGTTGTTCTTGATCCAGTCGCTGACGATGATCTTATCCACCGTACCGTCGGCTTTTGCCATGACGTAAACGGTCTCATCCTTGAAGATCTCCGCTTCATCGGGAGTGGCTTTATCCTTGCTGCCTAAGCTGATACCGTTCATCGAGAGGGCGAATACGCCGACCAGCGAAGCGGACAGCACGAGAGTCAGGCATAATACTGCCGACATCAATTTGATCAATCGTTTCATAATATCTCTCCGTTCTGTCAATTATAGTGAATGATTACTTCCTGATACATTTCTTCATACCCCACGTCGTCAGGCATACTGGCTTGTCGCATAGGATCAGCAGGGCGGGCAGTATAAAGATGACCAGCAGCATACTGATGACCGCGCCGCGGGCTAAAAGCATACACATAGAGCTGATGATGTCGATATCCGAATACAGCGCGACGCCGAAGGTCGCGGCGAAAAGTCCGATGCCGCTGACCATTATAGATGGGATGGAGGCGGTGAGGGTGATCTTCATAGCTTCCTTTTTATCCGCTCCGCCTAAGCGCTCCGCCTTATACCGCGTCGTCATCAGGATCGCGTAGTCGACCGTCGCGCCTAACTGGATCGTGCTGATACATATCGGAGCGATAAACGGCAGGGACTGACCGAGATAATGCGGCAGCCCGAGGTTGATGAAGATACCGAGCTCGATGACCGCGATGAGGATGAACGGCAGGCTGATACTGCGCTCGACCAGCGCGATGATGACGAAGATCGCGATGACAGAGACCAGATTGACTACCTCGAAGTCGTGTCCCGTGGTGTCGATCATATCCTTCATGCAGGGCGCTTCGCCGATCAGCATGGCGGAGGGATCGTACCGGTGGATTATCTCGTTGAGGCTGTCGATCTGCTCGCCTACCTTGTCGCTTGCGCTGTGGTACTCGCTGTTGATGAGCATCAATTCATATCTGTCGTTTTCGAGAACGCTCTTGATGTGTTCGGGAAGGATATCTTCGGGAACGGTCGAGCCGAGCAGGCTCTCGATACCGATGACCTGTTTCACGCCGTCGACCTTTTCCATCTCGCCGATCATCTTCTTGACTTCCTTGTTATCGAGAGACGAATCCATCAGCACCATATGCGTGGAGCTGATGTCATAATCCTCGCTGAGCTTGGTATTCGCGATAACGAATTCCATGTCCTTGGGCAGACATTCCGCCATATCGTAGTAGACCTCACTGTTGGTCTTGGAGTAGCCGTAGATGAACGGCGGCAGCAGCAGGACGAAGATAACGAGAAACACAGGGAAGATCTTGACGATACCGCCCGAGAGCTTCTTCATGCTCGGGATCAGCGAGCGATGGCTGAGCTTTGACAGCGGCTTGTCGAGGATCAGGATCAGCGACGGCAGAACGGTGATACAGCCGATCACGCCGAACAATACGCCCTTTGCCATGACGATACCGAGATCGCGGCCGAGAGTAAAGGTCATGAAGCACAGAGCGATGAAGCCGGCGATAGTAGTGACCGATGAACCTATGACGGACAGGAAGGTGTGATGTATCGCGACCGCCATCGCCTCTTTGTTATCCTCGTGCAGAGCTTTTTGCTCATTGTAGCTGTGCCACAAAAAGATGCTGTAGTCCATAGTGACTGCCAGCTGTAAGACCGCCGAGAGCGCCTTTGTGATATATGATATCTCGCCGAGGAAGAAGTTGGATCCGAGATTTAGCAGGATCATCATACCGATCGACAAAAGGAACACGAACGGTATGAGCCAGTTGTCGAGCAATAAGAGCATCGCAGCCAGCGCTAACAGTACAGCGATACCGACGTAGATCGGCTCTTCCCTTTCGCACAGGTCTTTTAAATCGGTGACCAGCGCCGAAAGACCGCATACAAAGCATTTTTCACCCGTGATTGAGCGTATCTCGCGGATAGCGTCCATCGTCTCGTCGGACGAGGTTGAGGTATTGAAGAACACCGCCATGATGGTACTGTGATCGGTGTTAAAGGCGCTGTAGACCTTTTCGGGCAAAAACTCCTTCGGGACAGAGATATCCGCAAGCGTGTTGTACCACAGCACGGAGTCGACCTGCTCGACCTGTTCGATCTTTGTTTTCAGCTCGGCGACGTCCTTATCGGGCATATCTTCCAGAATAATGAACGAGAACGCGCCCTTGCCGAATTCCTCAAGCAGGATATTCTGCCCTTTGACTGTATCCATGCTCTCGGGCAGGTAGGTCAGCATATCGTAATTGATACGCGTGTTTACCATACCGAAAACAGCCGGGATCATCAGGATCAGGGCAAGGATCACGATAGGGATCCTCAGTTTCACGATCGCTTTTGACAGCTTCATGATCTCACCTTCGATTTGTTTATTTCTACTATATCAGGATACTATTATTTGTGAGGTTTTACCATTTGCAAAAAAATTTATGTGCCCAAAATTTGGGCAAAAGCGGAGATTTGTACTAACACTAAACTCCGACAAAGCTATGCGGAATTCAGCACCAACACCTGATCAAATCTCTTTTAATCAGGGATCAGAATAAAACACTTTACCCTCGCTATGCTCGGGCGGGGTATTAACCTAAGAGGATAAATCCTCCCCTGCGGGCACTTCCGCTGCAAGCAGCGGGGTATTTTACCCTTATTAATATGTTGAGATTGCCACGGGCTAAAGCCCTCGCAATGACTATTTTTAATAAAACGACAACAAAAAAAGAGCGGAAAACCGCTCCTTGATTTCGGATTATTTAATTACTTGCCGAATCCGGCATCCAGCATACGGCTTCTCAGCTCGATCAGCTTGTGGAAATCGTCGGCATAATCCTCTCGCATACCCTTTTCGCACCAGTCGACGATAATGCCGAAGCAGAGGCACTTGTAATAGTCGATCAAAATCTCACGCTCTTCATCGCTGAAATCCTGCGCCGGCAGCGCCATTTCAAAGTACTCCGCTACGACTCTGCGCAGGACTTTTGTCAGGCAGCGCTCGTAGATATATCGGTGGGATGAGTTATAGATATGATTTGCCGCCCGGCGGTTCTCAAGCACATATCTCGCACCGACGTTGAGACATTCTTCCAGCGAATCTATAGACGGATACGCCTTCATCAGCTCCTCGGCATTATCAGTCAGGAGCTCTTCGACCAGAGCAGGCAGATCGGCATAGTGGTAATAAAAGGTATTGCGCGAGATGCCGCAGTCGCTTGTGATATCCTTGATAGTGATCCGGTCGATCGGCTTGCTGTCAAGCAGCTTGGCAAAAGAATTCTGTATGGCTTTTTGCGTTAATTTAGACATTTTTTCACCTGTTGTTTTGCTGTGGTTATATTGTTCACCTATTCGTCACTAACGATCTTGTTTGATTCTTTCTGTCGTAAACCTTCTTGCTTCTGACCGCTCCGGTCGTCGGCTGCAAGCCGTTCCAATCACGCCTGAGCCGAGCATGGTATTTACGCTGTTCTTATATTGTTTTGCTTTTTCAGCAGTACAACTTTCATATTATAGCGTCTTAACGATTTTCGTCATATCTTTACTCTCATAGTGGAGCTTCACAGGTTTTGAATCATCCGCAGGGTAACCGAGCGTCATCAGCAAAACCGGCGTTTCGTTCTCGGGCAGACCGAATGCCGCTTTCACTTCACTCGGCTTGAAATAATTGACCCAGCATGAACCGATACCGATATCCCATGCTGCAAGCATCATATGATCCGCGACTATGCTGACGTCCTGGATTCCGGCGCGGCAGCCTTCTTCAAGCGGACTTTTCCAGTCGGCAGTCTCATCAAGTGCGAAAAGCAACACTACAGGCGCATCGAAAGCACAACGTGTAAGTGAACGGATTTTCGTGATCGCTTCATCGCTTTTGAGCACATATATCCTCTGCGGCTGATAATTACACCCTGTCGGCGCAAGCATACCCGCCTCAAGAATACGATTCAGTTCATCTTCCCATATCATATCTGGCTTGTATTTTCGAACGGAATACCGTTCTTTGATAACATTAATAAATTCCATTTGATTCTCCTTAAGATATATCAAAATTTGCCGGGAGTGCCGCCCTGTCACGAAAAGCCGTGTATTTCTTCTCGGGGATCGGCAGCTGAGTGCCGTCCGACAGCGATAGCTTAAAGCGGCGGATGTTCCGGATATGGACAGGATTGACAAGATAGCTCTGATGACATCTTAGGAACAGATAGCCGTATCGTTTTTCAAGCGCAGATATGGTTGTCAGCACCTCGACCGCTTCTCCGTCGACGGTGTGTAGGATACTGTGCCGGCTCTCGTGAGCCGCTTCGATATATACAACGGTATCGGAAAGAAAAAAATAATCGGAACGGTCAAGCCCGTGAAAGTGGATGCGGTCTCCGTTTTGTCTGAATGAGGCGCTGTCGTAATAGATCTGATGAAAGTTTTTCGGGTAGATCGTATCCTCCTCGTGCTTTGAATGAGGATTAGAGATATGGCAGAGCAGTATCCTCGATATCTTCTCCCTGTTCCCCTCCCCATCCGTGACCGTGCGTTCGCACCATGTCAGGAGGATACGCTGGTACAGGGTGATATCGTGGTGATCGGGATAATGCGTTGTGACATGATAGCTCAGCATAACGTCGCAAAACGAAGGGTGAGCGCTTGTATGCACGACCTCGATGTTACCTAAAGAAAAAGACAGGGAGTGATCCTCGGCGTTCCATGCCTCGATCATCTTTTCTCTGCCGTGCAGGAACTGACCCTCGGCGGGGCCGTACCACAGCGCGTCGTCGTCCATCGCGTTCAAAAACGGCATATAATCATTGTCGTAGTATTTCAA
>ONPE01000042.1 GCA_900319615.1 uncultured Eubacteriales bacterium | reverse complement strand
CGATCAGGCTCTGCATCGACTGTCTGAATATCTCGTTGAGCGTTATTACGGGGATGACTCCCGACGCTATCATGTCGTACAGGACATTTCCTGCTCCGACCGAGGGCAGCTGATTGCTGTCGCCGACGAGGATCAGGCGGCAGGTGAGGGGCAGCGCGCGCAAAAGCGACTCCATCAGCGCAGAATCCACCATGCTGACCTCGTCGACAATCAGAGCGTCGGTGTTCAGCAGATTGCGTTCATTGCGCTTGAACACAGGCTTATCCTCTATATCATAGCTGACCTCGAGCATACGGTGGATTGTTTTGGCTTCTTCACCTGTTACGGCTGTTATACGCTGAGCGGCTCTGCCGGTAGGCGCGCACAGGCTGACCTTTTCTCCGCTCTCCTTTAGCAGCCTGATGATAGCGTTGAGGGTGGTCGTCTTGCCGGTGCCGGGGCCGCCGGTGAGTATCAGCAGACCGGTGTTCAGGGCGAGGGTGGTCGTCTTGCCGGTGCCGGGGCCGCCGGTGAGTATCAGCAGACCGGTGTTCAGGGCGGCTGTTATAGCCTGCTTCTGGCGTTCGGCGTACTCTATGCCGTCGCTCTCTTCTATAGCCTTGATCTTCTCCTCCGCGCCGCCGATACACATCGCAGGATAGCGCAGGAGCATTTTTATACGCGCTGCTATATATGCTTCACCGTCGTACAGCGACGGCAGGAAAATGTAGTCTTTTTCTTCTATCGTGCTCAGGATCAGCGAATCATCCTCAATCATTTCTTTAAGCGCCGCCTCGCATGACTCCTTCTCTATACCGAGCAGGCTCGCAGTCGTGTCGATCAGCTTGTCCTGCGGCAGACAGGTGTGACCGTTCATGCGGTTGTGGCTGAGGACATAGGCGAGGGCAGCCCGTACTCTGACGCGCGAGTCCTTTGGGTTGTCCTTTGAAAGGGCGATCATATCGGCGGTCTCGAATGAAATGCCCAAGCCCTCTTCACATAGGACGTAGGGATTCTCTTCGATAGCCGATAACGCTCCGCTGCCAAGCTTCTTCCATATACGCACGGCGGCGTTGGCTGTGATATCGTAAGCCGCGAGATATACCATGAGCTCTCGGATGCCGATAGCGCTCTTGAGCTGTTCGCTGATATCCTCGGCTTTTTTGAGGGAGATGCCCTTCAGCTTTGCGACCCTCTCGGGATCGTTTTCGAGGATGTTCAGAGTGTCCGCTCCGAATGCCGTGACAAGCCTGCGTGCCGTAGAAGGTCCGATACCCTTGACGGCTCCGCTTGAAAGATACTTTAAAATACCATCCAGGCTCTCGGGCATGGTTCGCTCAAACGCGGACACGGCGAACTGCTCGCCGTAGGTGGGATGGTTCTTGAATACGCCGATCAGCTTGACCGCCTCGCCGGCGTTGACCATCGGCATTATCCCGTTGGCGGTTATCAGCGCTTCGTCCGTGCTGAGCTCGAGGACGGTGTAGCCGTTCTCCTCGTTGCGGTAGATTATGCTTTCTACCTGACCGCTGAGTTCGAATAATTGCTCGCTGTTCATGCTTTGTCGGTGATGTAGTATCTCGGATTGTTCTTGCCGACGCCGAGCATGACCTCCGCAAGCCCGAGACCCGAGAAGCGGGAGAACATTCCGAGGGTTATGCTGCCGCCAAGCAAGGTGACCTCGTCGTCATAGGTGACGTCGGTATCCACCCTGACAGCCATCATATTCATGCCGACGGCTCCGACGACGGGGCACAGTTTACCCTTTATCTCGACGACTCTGCCGTTGTTCTGGTGTCCGATGCCGTTGTTGTAGCCTACGGGCAGTACGGCTATGCGGATGTCCTCCTGCGCCTCGTAGCCTGCGGAATATCCGATGTGCTCGCCTGCTTTGACGTCCTTTAGCTGGATGATGCGTGTCTTCATGGATATAGCCGGCTTCAAGTCGATCTCGACGTCGCGGATAGTCTCTGATAGATTGTATTTCTTTTGATAATGCTTGTCGCGTGCGGCTCTGAGCTTGTTCTTTATGCCGCCGCCGTAGCTCTCGGGGGAGATATTGTAGCCGTACATCACGAGCCCCATGCGCGTCGCCGTGGCTATGTCTTCCTTTTTATGCGCCATCATCGCGATACCGCTGCCGAGGTGGACGAGGGGTATCTTTGTCAGGTCGATAAGGGATGTGAGCTCCTTGAATTTTTCTGTCTGCGCGTCATAGTAGGGGTCAAAGATACCGGCTGTAGCGTAGTGCTGGTATATGCCTTCGAGAGTAAAGCGCGAGTCGTCTATCAGCTCAACAGCCTTTTTGATGTCCTCCTTGTCCTTGAAGCCTAAACGGTTGAAGCCGGAGTCGATTTGGATGTGCAGCTTGAACGGATATCTGCACGGATTATCCAGCAGAGACTTAAGATAGTCGAGGTCGGGTATGGCGAGAGTAAGGTCGAGCTTTTCGGCGTCGTCGATGCGATCCTGAGCTATCGGCTCCAGACAGAGCAGCGAGGCGTTCTTGTTGTGCTTTCCCGTAAGCGTCGCCCTTTACGATGCCGATATGCGTGCCGTATTCGCTGTATTTTTCGGTCAGAGTTTTTGCGTTGTGTCTTAAGTTATCCAGGTTGATCAAAGTATATGTATCGGTCATATTAGCCTCCGTAACACTATATATTGATATTTTATCACATGACTTGTTTCGTTTTCTGCCATATAAGAATATTGCAGTATTGTTCCGATTTTGTTACAATTCTTGAATTTCGCGATTCAATACGATATAATGTACGGGAATTGTAAATAAATACACAATATAAGGGATTATTATGAAAAGTTTTCTTACCATTTTGATTTGCAAGCTCCTTCGATTTGCCGGCAGGCTCATCGGCAAGGGCAGCAGTATGCCCGGTCAGGTAGCGTTAAGGCTATGCCCGGATATATTGAAGCGCATCGAGCTGCCCAAGTACGTCGTCGCCATCACAGGCTCCAACGGCAAGACCTCTACCGTCGAGATGATCGCCCATATCCTCACTAAAAGCGGCAAGAGCGTCGCTTGGAACCGCGAGGGCTCAAACCAGATAGAGGGCGTCACCACGATGGTGCTGTCGAACGCCACCTTGTCCGGCAAGGTCAAGAGCGATATCATGCTCATAGAGAGCGACGAGAGATACGCCAAAAAGACCTTCAAATACATCGACATCACGCATTACGTCATCACGAACCTCTACCGCGACCAGCTCACCCGCAACGGTCATCCGGAGTTCGTCTTTGAGGCGATCGCCGAGAGTATCAAGCCGGATACCGAGCTGATACTCAACGCCGACGACCCGCTCGTATCGGTGTTCGGTCATGACAGAGAGGGCGTTATCTGGTTCGGCGCGGACGAGCTCTCCACAGATACCAAGGAGCTTATCAGCGTTTATAACGACGGCGCGTACTGCCCGATATGCAAGGCTCCGATGAAGTACAGCACCCACCATTACAACCACATCGGCATATATGAGTGCACCTCATGCGGATATCACCGTGAGGATACGGATTACACGATAACCGCCGTTGATATGAACAAGGGCGTTCTGGAGATAAACGGCAAATATCATATCTCGCTCGCGCTCAAATCCCTTTATAATATATATAACATCCTCGCTGCGTTCACCGTCGCCTCGCTTATAGGAGTAGACGGTGAGAAGATAGCTCAAGAGATGAACGACTATGTCCTGAAAAACGGCAGAGTCATCAACTTCACTTTAGGCGAGCGCAAGGGCACCCTGCTTACCTCAAAGCATGAGAACAGCGTTTCCTACGATCACTCTATCCGCGTTGCCTGCGCCTGCGAGCAGGGAGCGGATGTGCTGATAATAGTCGACGCCATCAGCCGCAAATACTTCACCGGCGATACCTCGTGGCTGTGGGACATCGACTTTGAGATGCTCGATAACAAGAATATCGGCGATATCGTTTTGGCAGGCACATATGTCAACGACCTCGCCGCACGCTTCTCCTATACCGATATACCGCAGGAGAAGATCCATCTGTTTGAGGATATAGACAAAGCCGCCGAGTATCTTAACAACGGCAGGAAAGAATATATCTATATCATAACCTGCTTCTCCGATAAAGAGAAGATCCTGTCCGAAGTGGAGGTGATCTGATGAAGCTGCTGCATTTGTACCACGATATCATGAACCTCTACGGCGATTACGCCAACGTCAGCGCTATGGAGCGTATGCTGACAAAGAACGGCGCAGACGTTACGGTAGACAGGCTGAGCCTCGGCGATAAAGCCGAGATTTCAGACTATGACTTCATCTTCATCGGCTCCGGCACAGAGAAGAATCAAAAGACGGTATTAGCGGATTTTATGAAGTATAAAGACGAGCTTTCGGAATACATCAGAGCGCACAAGCTGCTGCTGATGACCGGTAATTCATTCGAAATGCTCGGCAAGTCCGTCACCGACGGCCACGGCGTAAGATACGACGCTCTCGGGCTGTATAACTACACCACCGTCGAGTTCACCGGCAAGCGCATAACCGCGGATATCATCTGCACGGCGAGCTTCCTCGACAAGCCTCTGGTGGGCTTCATCAACAAGTCGAGCGAGATATTCGGTATCTCGGATTCGCTGTTCCAGACCAAGTTCGGCGTCGGCGACAGCGAGGGCTTCCACACCGAGGGCATATGGGACAGGAACTTCTTCGGCACCCATCTCACAGGCCCGATACTGATAAAGAATCCTCATTTTCTCGCGAGTCTTGCGAGCCTGCTGCTCGGCAGAGAGCCAAACACCGACCACCTGACCTATGAGCAAAAGGGATATGAAACCACCCTGCGCAAGCTCAGCGAGCGTGAGCAGGCAAAAACGGAGGGATAACTATGGCTATGTCGGCGACAAAATGGCTGATGAACAAGTTCAAGGACATCAACCGTGAGCGCTTGGATAAGCATATCGAAACGATCCATAAAAACACCGGCAAGAGCAAGCTCTACATCCGCATGGATATGATGTGGAACTTTTTGACAAGGGGTACCGGCTATACGGATTATTTCCGCTGCAATTTCATCGAGCTGAGCTCAAAGGAGAAGGATACTTTCGCCACGGCGAAGAAGTTCTACAAGCTCCTCGCGTATCTCAACAGTGAAGAATATCTCGTCGTCCTTAACGACAAGCTGATCTTCGACGAGCTTTTTAAGGAGTATCTCGGCAGAGATTTCATCAATCTGCAGATAAGCTCACCCGAGCAGTTCAAAGAGTTCCTCAGCGACAAGACCACCGTGTTCGCTAAGGAGAATCACGGCGAGGGCGGTCACGGCATCACAAAGCTCAAGGTTTCCGATATAAAGGATACCGACGCCCTGTATAAGGAGCTCAGGGAAAAGGGTCAGCTGCTTGTAGAGGACGCTATCATCCAGCATGAGGATCTAAATCAGATCAACCCCTACGTCGTCTGCTCCTTCCGCATCATCACTCTTTACAAGGACGGCAAGGCTTATATGATAGCCAACGCCATGAGGATAAATCAGGACGACGCCGAGGTCATCGGCTGCACCAACGATCTGTATTTCAGCATCGGCGCCGACGGAAAGATCGACAGCAACGTCGTTGACGATTACGGCAACGTATACGATACCCATCCCATGACCGGCAAGCGCTTTGCGGACGTCGTCATCCACGGCGTTAAAGAGGCGTTCGATATGTGCGTCGAGGCGCATCAGCGCATACCTCAGGTGCGCTATATCGGCTGGGACGTAGCATTCTCCGTCAACGGTCCCGTGATGGTCGAGGGCAACGAATACCCCGGATACGGGCTTGTCCAGCACTTCAAGCTGAAGGATAAGCGCACGGGCCACCTCAAAGAGATCGCCGACGTCCTCGGCGACGAATATGATCAGATAAAGCTGTAAGGCTCATGCTCCCGTGCAGAACAGTATCATAAGGTTTGTTCCGTATGATTTTGTTCTGCGCGGGAGGTTCTTTTTACGGTATCTTTATATCCTCGGGGCTGATAAGCTCAAGAAAGGGGTATTCCTTCTTCATCAGCTCACAGATATCGTAAGCCGGCTCGCCTTTATCGCATACAACGAGCAATCTCGAATCACAGTTTTCCTTATACATCCTCGCGGCTTTCCTTAACCTTGCCTCGGCGCTGTCGATCTCAAGATCATCGAGCACTATCGTCATGCCGCGGCATTTGCAGCAGCAAAAATCTATGACCGCAGACAAAAACGCGCACAGCCCGATAACCGCGAAGATCACAAGTATTATCATACCCATTATGTACATCGTATCACCTCTTTATATATTATTGCCGCGTGAATAATCCGTTACACTGTGCGGATAATAATATAGGCATTACCGCACACCTGAATTATGCGGTATTGCCAAAATCGTCGGGACACCGACAATAACATGAGCAAGGTGATATATATGTTTGATGAAAAGATAGCTAACCACGCGATACGCTGCACGGTGCGCGACTGCCGCCACCACAAGGGCGATCAGAACTACTGTTCCCTCGACTCTATCGAGGTCGCGTCCAACGTTAAGGAGCCTACCGATGAGAGCTGTGTGGACTGCCGTTCATTCAGCTGCAAAAACAAAGGCGTAAACTGCTGACTCTATCAGCGCCGACCCCCTGATGCAGGGGGTCTTTTTCTGTTTGCGGCTCACAACTTACTGAATGATACATAGTATAGAATGTATTCTTTGATGAGGTGATAAGATGAAGGCAGCGGTGATAGGCGGAGATAAACGTATGCTCTTTGCGGCTAAGGAGTTTTTGTCCGAGGGCTTTGATGTGAGTATAGCCGGCTTTGATCGTCTGCTGAGCCTGTGCGATATCCGTGTTACCGATATAGATACTGCGTGCGCATGGGCTGATATTGTCATCCTGCCTGTAAGACCTGTGCAGGGCGATCTGCTGAACGCGCCTTTCTGCGACGATCCCTGTCCGATATCACAGCTTTTGGATAGGGTGGGGGATAAGCCTGTTTTCACCGGCTGCGGCGATGTGATAAAGCGTTATGCCGCAGGCGATGTGTTCGACTACTCTCGGCAAGCCGATTTCGTGTACCGCAACGCGTGGCTGACCGCAGAGGGCGCTGTCGGTATATTGATAAATGACTACGAGGGCTCGGTGTCCGGTACCGGGATATTGGTCACCGGATACGGCAGGATAGGCAAGCTGTTGTCGAATATCCTGCGCGATCTCGGAGCCGACGTTACAGTAGCAGCACGGAAAGATTCTGACCGCGCTCTCGCAATTCAAAACCGGCTTAGAGCCGTTCGCTTTGACGAGATAGACTATGAAAGATATCCCGTTATCTTCAACACCGTGCCTGCCCTGATAGCCGACGCAAAAGCCGTCGACTCCATGCGCGGAGATGTTTTTATCGTCGATCTTGCGTCAATGCCGGGAGGTATTGACTTTGGCAGAGCAAAGCAGCGCGGGCTTACTTGCATACACGCCCTCTCCCTGCCCGGGAAGACGGCTCCTCTCGCAGCAGGGAGGATCATCAAGGATACGATAATGGATATTATTCGCAGTCATTACGAGGCTCCCAAAGGAGCAGACTCAATGCCCTCGCAATAACAATTTGCAGTGTCATCCTCGTAATGACAATAGTATTAAAGGAGGAAAACGGTGGAAAAGATAACTGTAGGCTATGCGATGACAGGCTCCTTTTGCACCTTTGATAAAAGTATAAAAGAGATGTCGCGGCTTAGCTCTATGGGCTATGATATACTGCCGCTTATGTCCGAGAACGCCTATTCTACCTCCACGCGCTTCGGCAAGGCTCGCGATATCGTATCGCGCGTGGAGGATATAACCGGCAAGAGCGTGATACACTCTATTAGCGGCGCGGAGCCTATCGGCCCCAAGAGGATGTGCGGCGTAATGGTGGTCGCCCCGTGTACCGGCAACACGTTGTCTAAGATAGCTTTAGGCGTCACCGATACTCCGGTCACCATGGCTGTGAAGTCACAGCTGCGCATCGGAGCGCCGGTGCTGCTTTGCATCGCTTCAAACGACGCCCTCGGCGCGTCTGCTGAGAACATCGGCAAGCTGCTGAACAGGAAGAATATCTATTTTGTCCCGGTGAGGCAGGACGATCCCGAGAACAAGCCAAATTCTCTTGTGGCTCGCTTCGAGCTGCTCCCCGAGTGCGTAAGCCTCGCTCTCGACAAAAAGCAGTATCAGCCTATATTCAGTTGATATTGTAATATGTGAACTGTCACTGTGTTGTGTTAAATCTATTTCTGTTCAAAACAGAATGGTGAGGTTTTCTCAGCACAGTGGTTTTTTTATACAAACTGTGATATCGTTACAATGTTTTCATAAATTACCGTTTTTTCCGAACGGAATTATACCGGCAGGATTATGTGGTACAATTACTATCAATTATTGTTTACGAGGTAAGTTTATGAGTGTAACCGAAGATATAAGATCACAGTTTTCATCACTTAACGATATGCAGCAAAAGGCGGTGTTCCATACCGAAGGCCCCGTGCTGATACTCGCGGGCGCAGGCTCCGGCAAGACTACCGTGCTTGTCAACCGTATTGCCTACATCATCAAGTCCGGGCTTGCTCAGCCGTGGCAGATACTCGCCATCACCTTCACCAACAAGGCTGCAGGCGAGCTCAAGGAGAGGATAGAGGCTGTAGGCGGCGAGGGAGCCGATGAGGTGTGGGCGGCTACGTTCCACTCCACCTGCGCGCGTTTTCTTCGCAGGGACGGCGACAGGCTTGGCTTTTCGAGCCACTTCACCATCTACGACACCGACGATTCACGCCGCCTGATGAAGGAGATATTGAAGCAGCTGAATATAGACGAAAAGTTCTTGTCACACAAGACCGTCCTCAACGAGATATCCAAGTACAAGGACAAGCTCAAAGGCCCCAAGGATGTACAGACCGACGCCTCATACGACAGCCGGCTGAAATATATCGCGCAGGCGTACGAGCTGTATCAGCAGCGCCTGCTGACCTCCGACGCGATGGACTTCGACGATCTCATCTGCAACGCGATCAAGCTCTTTGAGCAGAATCCCGACGTCCTCGAATACTATCAGAACCGATTCAGATACATAATGGTGGACGAGTATCAGGACACCAACAAGAGCCAGTACCGCCTGATCAGCCTGCTCTCGGCAAAGCGCAATAATCTTTGCGTGGTCGGCGACGACGATCAGAGCATTTATCGCTTCCGCGGAGCCACCATCGAGAACATCCTCAGCTTTGAAAACGAGTTCAAGGGAGCCGAGGTCATCCGCCTCGAACAAAACTACCGCAGCACCGGCACCATCCTCGACGCGGCGAACAATGTCATCAAGAACAACATCGAGCGTAAGGGCAAGACCCTGTGGACGCAGAACCCCAAGGGCGAGCTGATAACTGTACATACGGCTTCAAGCGAGAGGGAAGAGGCTATGTTCATCGCCAAGACCATCCTCGACGGCGCCGCCTCGGGGCGCAGCTTCTCAGACTACGCCGTGCTTTACCGCATGAACGCGCAGTCGAACGCCATAGAGCAGGCTTTGTCGCGCTCGGGCATACCTCACCGCGTAATCGGAGGCCACCGCTTCTATGACCGCGAAGAGATCAAGGACATGACCGCTTATCTGCAGGTCATCAACAATCCCCACGACGATATCAGGCTGCGCCGAATCATCAACAAGCCCAAGCGCGCTATCGGCGACGCCACCATGACCAAGGTCGCCGAGATAGGCGCAGGGATAGGGGAGAGCGCCTACAGCGTTATCAGGCACGCATCCGATTATCCCACCCTGTCCAGAGCCGCGTCAAAGCTCGAAGCCTTCGCAAAGCTGATAGAGGGTCTTGTAGAGGCGAATGAATCGGGCGATTATTCTATTGCAGAATTATACAACCTGATCCTCGAGCACACAGATTATAAGAGTTTCCTCAAAGCCGAAAAGGACGACTGGGAACAGCGCATCGAGAACATCGACGAGCTCTCATCCAATATCATCAAGTTCCAGGAGGATTACGGCGACGACGCTACCCTCGGAGCCTTCCTCGAAGAGATATCCCTCATGACGGATATAGACAACTACGACGCCGAGACCGACAGTGTGGTCATGATGACCCTGCACTCGGCTAAGGGTCTGGAGTTCCCGGTGGTGTTCATCCCCGGTATGGAAGACGGCGTCTTTCCGTCCATGCAGACCATCATGGAGGCGGGCGAGCTCAACGAAGAGCGCCGCTTAGCCTATGTCGGCATCACCAGAGCCAAAGAAAAGCTCTATCTCATCAAGACGAGAGAGAGGATGCTCTTCGGCTCCACCACCCACAACCGCGAATCGCGCTTTGTCACCGAGATACCGTCCTCGCTTGTCGAAAAGACCGGCAACGAGAACATATATGCCGCTCATAAATATGAGTATAAGCCTGAGCAAAAGTTCGACCCCTTCGCTAAGAAGAAGCCTGTTTCAACACCGTCTGCAAACAAGTACTCAGTCGGTAATACCGTGTTCCATAAGGTGTTCGGCACCGGCATGGTGATCTCAGCCGTTCCCATGGGCAACGACACGATGCTCGAGATAGCCTTCGACAAGGTCGGAACAAAGACCCTGATGGCAAACTTCGCCAAAATGGAGATTATCAAATAATTATCACAATTCAAAGAAACCTCCGTATTATGTAATGATGTATACCATCAATAACATATACGGAGGTTTTACTTATGCCTGATAACAATATCGAATCGGCAGCCGAAAAGCGTTCATACGGCGAGCCTGTCTGTATCGACGCGCGGCGTGTCTATGACAGCTGCGGAGACAAGGATTGTCTCTCCGACCTGCCTGTATTCGTCAGCCCGACGTCGCAGGAGCTCATCGACAACGCCGTCAGCGTGCGTATCCGCAGCGCCGACGTCCTCAACACCATGATAGATATCGAGCCGGTGCCGTTCAACCGCGGCTTCTATTCGATAGATATCACGTTCTTCTTCTCTGTGATTCTCGACGTCTTTTCATCTCCCAACACATCGCCGACTCAGGTGACGGGTCTGTGTATGTCGGATAAGAAAGTCATCCTCTACGGCTCCGAGGGCAACGTGAGGGTATTCTCGTCCGATATGGCGCTCGATGAGTATGATTCGCAGAATATGCCCGCGCGCAGTCTGCCAACTGCAAATGTGCAGGTGGCTAAGCCCATAGCGCTTGCCGTGAGGCTGTCCGACCGCGGCTGCAGATACAAGCTGCGCCACAAGGTGCCGGCGTCCCTGCTCAACGCCGTCGGCGGCGAACTCAGCGAGAACGGCGAGAGAGTTGCACTCGCGACATTAGGCGTTTTCTCCATCGTACAGCTCATGCGAAGCGTGCAGATGCTGATACCGTCCTACGACTTCTGCATCCCCGAGAAGCACTGTGAGGGCTCCACCGACAGCCCGTGTGAGATGTTCTCGCGTCTCGACTTCCCGACGGATGAATTCTTCCCTCCCAACGTTGCCGACACCGGCGGCGACAACAACTGCTGCGGCTGCGGCTGTGACGCCTGACAGACAACAAAGCCCCGTATCTTTATATGATACGGGGTCTTTTGGTACACCATACTGTTGCGTTGTGATCTTTGTCTTACGTCTGATAGATCACAGCGCTTTGATTTGATTCAGACGGCTTACTTTGCATACGTGATCGTTGTCTTACGTTTGAACGATCATAGCGTTTTGATTTGATTCAAACGGCTTACACTACTATACAATTTAGGAGTTAGGAGTGAGGAGTTAGGAGTTAAAACCGCAATAATATAATATATCGTAATAACTTGAAAATAAAGATTTTATCATGTCCTCAAATGCTTCTTATGCTTGGAAAAGTCCCAGTCTATCAGCTTTTCGCCGTCTACTATAAAGGCTCTTTTTGCCAACA